>JALEUF010000094.1 GCA_022781015.1 Caryophanales bacterium | reverse complement strand
TAATATGTCCCGTTATAGACTCTGCAGGCAAAAACATTAGTCCCTTCTACTAATTTATCAGTTACATCAATGATATTAGGAGAAGACCAAGTTCCACCTCTACCAAATCCATAGCCATTTAGGTATGGAAATCTAACGTCATCTGCTGTAACTTGTAAGCTAGCGGAAGCAACCTTTTCGCTTAATTCAAAGGTCTGCCTATACCATCTATTTTGGTAAGCTGCATCATTAGTTATATCAGCATCGGGATAAGTAACCCATTGGCCAAGCCAACCTGATTCATCATTTGGAGAATAGGACTTAACCGCATGAATATTATCAATAAATAAAGAGGAAGAAGAACTAAACGTAATATAGGCTTTTATTCCATGCTTTATTGTTACTTCAATTGATTTTTGTTCTAAAGTAGTTGTTACATCGAATCCTTTTTCAACAGTCTGCATCAAATTATTAGATGTATCAAATATCTCGAATTTGATGTTACCCCTGCTTTCTTTTTCGCTTCTTGCATCAAAGGTAAACGTATAGCCATAGCCACTTAAGAACCTGTTCCAAGTTGTAACGGCCTTGCCACCTTCTTCAATCAATAAACCACCCTCGCTAGCTTTGGCATTATCTAATTTCCAGTTATGGAACCCTAGCGAAGAATTTGGGAAAGAGAAAGTTTCATCAAAGACATCAGATCCAGTCTTGATGCAATACGCCTTATCAAAATAAACATCGACAGGACCATATTTGATAACGATGGTTAGTTTTGCTTTGGCGGCGTTATTCTTAGTTTGTAACTCTAGAAACAATTCACTCCAGCTAGAAGAAAGCGAATCGGCATTTAATCTAGTTGTTGGGCCTTCAATAGTCCTAATTTTTTTATCTAAATCATCATATGTAGTGACCTTCAAAGTAAGGCTAGTCCCAAAAGAATTTTGGCTTTTGAAATAGAAGCCAAGTCTATATCTAGTGCCTGGTTCGACTAGGAAAGTACTAGATGTTGCTTCAAATAATGTGTTGTAGCTATTACGTACGACATGAAGAGATTTAGATCCATCATAATATTCATCTTCGCTGATGGAATATGTGCCAGTTTCGTTATATTTCCAGCCGCCATCTTCTTCAAAACTATATGTTCCGTTACTTGGAGCAACTGAGCCTACTTTAGTTTCATCAACTTGCCTGCTAGCAGCCCTAGTAGGAGTAAATAGAGAAGATAACGAAGATATAAACAAGGTGGAGGCGGATAAGAAAGTAAGCAAAGAAGAGAAAATCATATACGGTAGCCCTCCTCTTGTAATAGGAAATAGATGCTATTTAAATCATTTATATCCACCCCAATGGAAGTAAGAGTAGATACAATCTTGTCCTGAAGTGTCTTCCCTGGATTATTGTTGATTGTCTTTACATAGGCAACCGAGATGCTGCTTCTAGTTCTAGTGCCGACGCTAGCAAAATTAGTAAATAGGTAATCTCTATATAAATCAGCTTCCGATACTCCCATCAATCCATTTAGCAAGAAAGCGATGCAGCCAGTTCTATCAGCCCCAGCCGTACAATGGAAATTAATTGGATAAGAAGATGGATCAGCAAATACCTTGAATATCTTCTTAAAAGATTCAGCATTGTTCTTATAGGTAAATATCTTTTCTGGATAATTATAATCTAACGGAGCCTGGATATATTTAACTCCGCTTCCTAACGGGCTAACTGACTTTAATCCCCCTACTTCGTTATTATCGACTGTCCTTAAATCTATTTCGGTCTTTATCCCTAATCTAGATGCTTCACTTAATCCAGTTGAAGTAATGCTTTTTTGCATAGAAGAAGCATAGGAAACATTAAATGGCCCAGATCTATAGACCATTCCTTGCTTGACCATGAATTTGCCTTCCCTATTTCTCCATCCCCCGACATCACGTACATTGATAACCCCATCAAGGCGGAGATTTCTAATGGAAGTATTCGCTGTAACAAAATACTTAGTCTCACTAGTTACTATATTTCCATCAATAGTCGCAGATACCGAATAATAATATTTAGTAGCTAGTTTAAGGTTATATACATAATAGAAAGTATCATAAGTCCTATAAGTCCAAGAAGAAGAGAAATCATTATTTTCAGATAACCTCAATGTGTAATAAGGTCTCTTTTCCCCTTCATAATCAAATATATCCCATTCAATCTTAAGTGATTCAGGTTGGGAAATCTCTGCCTCTCCTTTTGCATATTTAGCAATAGAAAGATTTCCGTCATCAATGTATTTTTGTTGCAAAGTCGTATGGAAATTAAATGGGCTTTCAACTTGATATAGTTTGATTCTGGTTTTATTTTCTTCTACAACTGATTCGCCTGTAGATTCTTCGTTAAATTCGCTTGCCTTAATTAAATTCGGCCGGACCGAAGTTGACATCAAGGAAAGAGAAATAAGGGCAATTGGTAATAATTTATTAGCCATTTTTCTTTCCTCTAATTAAGGCGTATATAGCAATTGCTAATCCAACAGTAGATACAGTTAACATGGCAATTGTAGTCCCGGTAAGTGCTGCTGTAGCAGTAGATTTTTCATTTGATGGATGAGATTCTCCTTCACTAGAAGAATCTGGATTAGAGGAGACGCTTCCACTAGATCCGCTTTGCTCACTAGAAGAAATATCTGGCTTAGTTTCTTGGGTGAATGAAGTTTCTTCGCTAGTAGATAAACTAGAAGAGCTATCTTCTGGAGTTGGAGGGAAATCATATTCGAAATTACCATATGGGAACGATTCAACCGCTTCCCCTTCAGTCGAATTATATTCTTTGATTACTTCAGGTAATTTCTCTACATTTTCGGTGTCTGTAATAGATATAGTTTTGATATAGGCAGTTCTAGGAGAAGAAGCACAGAATAATAATTTGATATTCGTTTCTTCGGCTGCAACAAAATCAACGGATACATCGGTCCAGTCATCAGACATAGAACCAGTATAGATTTTTGTAGTTCCGTAATAAGCTGAAGCAGTTTCATAAAAGCCACCCCTATATTTATATTTAAGG
>JALEUF010000086.1 GCA_022781015.1 Caryophanales bacterium | reverse complement strand
ATGCTTCTTCATTTCAATGCTTCCTCCATTTCTAAAGCGAGCTCTTGGATCGCGTTTTCTTCGCCCATAATTTTATAAACAAGCTCTTCTTTGAAAAAAATCTTACAGCCGCATTTTCTAGCGACATCCACCAAATGATCGACCCATTCCTTTTTGGCATCTATCTTGCCCTTGCATTTTCCGGTCTCTGTTCCGATGACTATCCATTGGATTCCCGATAAATCAATGTCGCCCAGATCCTCGAATAACGGCTCAAACGTGACGTGATAGTTCTTGCATTTGATATTTTCCTTTAATGCTTTCAATCTCCATAAATCCGATTGCGATGTGATGGTGACTCCCATCCAAGCATTATCGGGAATGTCGTCAAGCTTTATTTTATTTGGGGCTTTAGTCAAATATATTCCTACTGTTTTCGGAGATTCCTTCAATAATTCAAATGACTTATCAAGCCACTCCTTTTTCCATAGATACAAATCAGACATTCCCGTCAGAAAATATACTCCAGGCTTTCTTAATCTTTCTAATTTATGCAAATCCGCAATTGGCTTAGAGAAATCGTCTGTCAGGTGGAATCTATTTGCCATCGCTTTGGCGTAGCAGTACCTGCAGCCGATGTTGCAGCCGATGACCGCGTTGATGTTCTTGATCTTATCCTTAATGCTAATAACCATTCAATCACCCTGCTATATTGTACTATATAGTACTAATTTTGTCTAACGTTTTGTTCTTGATTGTTCAGGAAAAATTTAGAAACGTCCAGAAATTTGATGGCCAACTTCCATATAACCGCAAAAAAGGCCTCAAGCATCTTTCCCTAGAGGCCTATTAACAGAGATTAAGGTATGTTCGTGCTTTTGATAGTCAGTTCGTGCTTTTATTGCCAGTTCGTGCTTTTGATAAATTGCCTTCTTCTAAAACAGGCAAAGAAAAAAGGGCTACTTCACCAAAAATTAAGCAATTTATGCCTAAAATAAGCGAAATAGCCCTATATAATGAAAAAGGACTGATATTTTTGGTATCAATCCTGTTGTTTCAATATGGTCGGAACGATGGGATTTGAACCCATGACCCCTACCACCCCAAGGTAGTGCACTACCAAGCTGTGCTACGTCCCGAATGTTTCTATTATACTAAAGTGAATATAAGTTTCCACATTATGTGATACTACATCTTTTTAACTATGTTAAAATTACCTAGAAAAGGATAATTATGGATAAAAGCAAAGTATATTTCACATCATTTAGGTCTAGAAATGATGAATCTATCACTCATAAATTACAAAGATTGATAAAGAAGGCCGGGCTTGATTCTATCGATTTGGATGGCAAGTTTGTCGCGATTAAGATGCATTTTGGGGAATTAGGGAATCTAACATTTTTGCGTCCAAATTATGCAAAGGCTGTCGCTGATTATGTTAAAGAAAAAGGTGGCAAGCCATTTTTGACTGACTGCAATACACTTTATCCTGGTTCAAGAAAGAATGCCCTTGATCATTTAACATGTGCAGAAATCAATGGATTCTCTACTTTATCTACTGGCTGTCATGTAATTATAGGGGATGGATTAAGGGGAACTGATGAAGTGGATGTTCCTATCCATAATGGCAAATTGCTTGAAGTTGCCCATATCGGCAGAGCCATAATGGATGCTGATGTATTTATTTCCCTTACCCATTTTAAAGGACACGAATCAACTGGGTTTGGTGGAACGCTTAAAAATATTGGCATGGGTTGCGGCTCTAGGGCTGGAAAGATGGCCGAGCATAGCGATGGTAAGCCGGTGGTAAATCCATCTAAATGCAGGAACTGTCATTTCTGCAGCAAAGAATGTGGTTCTGATGCGATTAGCTATGAAACTGGAAAAGCCTATATTAATCCCGAATTATGCAAGGGGTGTGGAAGGTGTATCGGTGCTTGTGCTTTTGATGCAATTAGGACTCTTGATAGCTCTAGCAATAAGTTGCTAGGAGAGAAGATTGCAGAATATTCGATGGCAGTCTGCTATGGGCGTCCTTGCTTCCATATCTCTTTGGTAATGGATATTTCTCCAAATTGCGATTGCCATGGCTCAAATGATGCCCCAATCTTGCCAGATATCGGCATGCTTGCTTCTTTTGATCCAGTTGCCTTAGATAAGGCCTGCGTTGATTTATGCAATGCTTCTAAGCCAATTAAAGAATCCCAATTAGGTGAGCAATTAGAGAAACACGCTCCTACTGGGGATGTCTTCTATGATAGCAATCATCATGTCGATTCTTCTTCTTGTATCAACCACGCCTATGAAATTGGGCTTGGCAATATCGAATATGAATTGATAAAGATGGAGTAAATAAGTAGAGAAAGATTAGTTACGTTGTATAATTCCCTTCATTATGGAAAATAAAGATAGTAAATCGTGGATAATTGTTAAAGGGGCTAGGGAAAATAACCTCAAGAATATAAATGTCGAGATACCTAAGGGGGCATTAAATGTATTTACAGGTGTTTCGGGTTCAGGAAAATCTTCTCTTGCTTTCAACACGATTTTCTCCGAAGGCCAAAGACGTTATGTCGAATCTTTGTCTTCCTATGCTAGACAATTTCTAGGCGGATTTGAAAAGCCTGATGTCGATTCAATTGAAGGATTGTCTCCTGCGATTTCAATTGACCAGAAATCCACTTCCCATAATCCTAGGTCTACTGTTGGAACGGTTACTGAAATATATGATTACCTTAGGCTTTTATATGCTAGGGCTGGCATTCCTTATTGCCCAAACCATAATAAGCCGATTATTTCTTTTTCTCCGGTTGCCATAACTAATGCTATCTTAAATTATGAAGCAGGGGAGAAAATACAGATATTATCTCCTATTGTTAGGAACGAAAAAGGAACACAAGCAGCCGTTTTCGAGAAATTAAAGAAAGATGGCTTTAGCAGGGTAAGAGTTGACAAAACCATATATCTAATCGAAGAAGTACCTGCTTTAGACAAAAACAAAAGGCATGATGTCGATATAGTTATCGATAGATTAATAATTAAAGACGGGATTAGAAGCAGGGTTGCCGAAGATGTCGAATTAGCCCTAGATAAATCAAAAGGTTATATCCTTATCCTTTCTTCAAAAGGTGAAAGATTGCTTTCAAGTAAGCATTGCTGCCCTGAATGTGGATTTTCTATCCCTTCTCTTGAGCCAAGGCTATTCTCTTTCAATGCCCCTTTAGGATATTGCCCAGATTGCAAAGGATTAGGGATAAAAAGAGAGGTAAATATCGATTTATTAATCCCGGATAAATCTAAATCCATTAGGCAAGGCGCGATTAAATACCTTGCCAATATAGTTGATTCGACTAATCTAGAATGGAAAGAATTCGAGATACTTTTCTCTACTTATCATATAGATATCGATACTCCTTTTGAAAAGCTAGACAAGAAGAGTCAAGACATCGTTTTATATGGTTCTCCTGATGTTTTGACTTATACGATTACTTCCGTTTCAGGAAACAAGATGAATAGAAAAGGCCAGATACAGGGAGTAAAAACACGTATCGAAAGGCTTTATAGGGAAACTAGCTCAGAATGGATGAGCAAATATTATGAATCATTTATGAGTGATTCAGTATGTACGACTTGCCATGGGGCTAGGTTAAATGAACAAGCCTTATCAGTTAAAGTAAATGGACTAAATATATTCGAGGCCTGTTCCTTATCTTTAGAAGATTTCTATTCCTGGATAAAAGAAGTCCCATCAACTTTAGATAACGAGAAGCAACAAATTGCTAGATTAGTCATAAAAGAAATAGAAAACAGGACCAAATTCCTTATTGATGTAGGGCTAGAATACCTAACTTTATCTAGATATGCGATGACTCTTTCTGGAGGGGAATCCCAACGTATTAGGCTAGCAACCCAGATTGGATCCAAATTATCTGGTGTCCTTTATGTACTAGATGAACCTTCAATTGGCCTTCATCAAAGAGATAATGACAAACTCATTGCAACATTAAAGGAAATGAGGGATTTGGGCAATACCTTAATAGTAGTAGAACATGACGAGGATACGATTAGGTCTGCCGATTATGTTGTTGATATCGGAAAGGGTGCTGGAATCCATGGGGGAAATCTAGTCTATGAAGGTAATGTAGATGGATTATTAAAATGCGAAGACTCTATCACAGGATCCTATTTATCTAATAGAAAAAGAATTGAGATACCTTTAAAAAGAAGGAAAGGGAACGGCAAATACCTAGAATTAATCGGTGCAACTTGCCATAACTTGAAGAATATTAATGTTAAGATACCTCTTGGCAAATTAGTTTTGGTAACTGGAGTTTCTGGATCAGGAAAATCTTCTTTGATAAATGAGACTTTGGTTAGGGCTTTAGAAGTAGAAATAAACAAAAAGAAAGATCCGATGCCGATTTTAATAAGGAAAATAAAAGGCATTGAGAATGTTGATAAATTAGTTTCCATTACCCAAGAGCCAATCGGAAGGACTCCTAGAAGCAATCCTGCGACATATACAGGTGTGTTTGATGATATACGTGCCTTATTTGCAGAGACTGATGTTGCTAGGGAAAGAGGATATGACAAAGGAAGATTCTCTTTCAATGTTAGAGGCGGAAGGTGCGAGAAATGCGAAGGCGCAGGGGTTAATAGAATTCCAATGTCTTTCCTGCCTGACGTCTATGTCAAATGCGATGAATGCGATGGCAAACGTTATAATAGGGAAACTCTTGAATGCCTATATAAAGGTAAATCCATCTACGATGTCTTGGATATGAGGATAGAAGAAGCAGTCGAATTCTTCTCTTCTAGGCCAAAGATATTATCTAAGATTAAGACATTGATGGATGTTGGGCTTGGTTATATTAAATTAGGGCAGCCTGCGACTGAACTTTCTGGCGGGGAAGCCCAAAGAGTCAAATTAGCAACTGAATTACAAAAGAAGATGTCTGGAAAGACTATTTATGTCTTAGATGAACCTACGACTGGACTAAGTAGCTATGATGTAGATAAATTGCTAGGAGTCTTAAATAGAATTGTCGATCACGGGGATACTGTTGTAGTTATTGAGCATAATCTTGATGTAATTAAG
>JALEUF010000054.1 GCA_022781015.1 Caryophanales bacterium | reverse complement strand
AGCACTCTTACTTTCGGTGGCATCTTACAAATCGGAGGAAAGAGATGGTTTGAAGAAAACTTCATGTTCGAACCATTCGACAAAAAAGTCAAATACATCAAAAATAGCAAACCAATCCAAATCACCTGTATGGTTATCTGCATTGTCTTAATGATATTTGCAGTTGTTGCAGGTTTCTTACCAGCTATCTAATTAGCAAAATAAGTAACACGACTGTCATGATTAATTCATGGCAGTTTTTTTGTGCTTATTCCTGGCATAAAGAAATGCAGCAACTTTAATAGGGAAAGTTACCACCGCTTTAATATAAAAAATAAGCTTACTCTTTTGGCGTGCCCGAGCCGATTTGAACGGCTGACCTTAAGCTTCGGAGGCTTACGCTCTATCCAGCTGAGCTACGAGCACGTAAGAATATTCTAAATCAATAAGCTTATTAAGTCATTTGTTTGCAAAAGAAAAAGAACAAAATGGGTCTCAAGGCAATTTCGACAACGTCATTGGCAAAATTCATGATGTTTGCAACTAATTTTAAATAAATTCCAATATTCTTGGATGATTTTTTATTGTATTAAGAACAATGCCCCGTTCCAGACAAAGCATTGGTGACATTATTGGTGACATTATTGGTGACATTGGTGACATAATTCCTAAGAAACACATACCAAAAATCAGCGATTTCTTTTTAGTATAAAACGTTATTTGCAAACGGGTGATGAACTATTTCGATTCCATCGCATCTTTTGAGTCAAATGTATCCCTATAACGCACCATGTAGCGCTTTTGGATGACCATTTTAAGGAAAAGGAACATCGATGATGATTGATTCTACGAGTCTCTCACCTTCGCTCTTCTTGCGTTTCGTATACCATGAAAAACGGCTCAAAGGACGGGATGCTATTTTCCTTTTTTTCATAATTGTGGTAATCCGGCCTTTCTGAGGCCGACATCGGAACCACCACGTACCAAAACAATGTTAGTCTCAGAAAGGTCTTTTGTTACTCCCTTTTTATGAGCATTAGCATTATGCCATGTGTCTAAAAATCATCACCCGTTTGCAAATAACGTTTTTTTAGTATCCAATTTTTATATTCTTTTTTACAATAACTATAAGTTTTTAAAAGATACGTTTCCCAAGTTCCTATGGTTTCATGGGGGATATTTCAACGAAATTGGTGCACTGGATGAGACTTGAACTCACACCGGTTTCCCGATTGGCTTCTGAGACCAACGCGTATACCATTCCGCCACCAGTGCAACGAAAAGAATTTTAGTCTTTATTAGAGAAAAAGTCGAATATAGACTTCATTACCTGTTTATCATCTTTAAATAATCTAGATTCATCTATTACTACATCGCTTGGATGATTTGGATCACAAATATGTTTCTTAAAGAATAATTCATTAAAGTAATTGCATGCATCCATATCATAATAAGGTTGATGATGACGGTTAGAAACAGTTAGGAAATGGGCTTTTTTATTTCCTTTAGCCATCTTTTCAAATTTAACCAAACAATCTTTATATGGAAGTATCTCATCTAAATCACCTTGGATATAAAGGAATGGCTTGTTTGAATCTAAGGCAACTTCAAAAGAATCTTTAGAAGCAAGAGGCGAGAATCTTTTTGCAATATACTTATTTATCTGTTTCTTCTTTTTTGCTAGAAATGGGGCTTTCTGGATAAAAGCGTAGCTAACTGAAGGCATTCCTGCTAAAGAAATAGCCTTGGAGACATTATATTTTTTATCTAGAGTCAATAAAGAAATAAATCCTCCCCAGGAATGACCAATTGAATATGTCTCTAATTCAGGATGATCATCATTTTTAGCGAGATAGTCAAAAAATGCATCCATGTCTAGTACGGCTTGGGCAAGAGAGATTATGTTCTCCCCTTCCGATTCCATGCACCCCGTGTAGTCAAATGAATAAACTAAATAGCCTTGTTTTACTATTTCTGATATCTCTTTTGAATAAGCTGTATGCCCTGCTCCAAAACCATGGAAAAATATGACCTTGGCCTTATATTTATCTTTATTTAGAAAATATCTATAACCAACAAGGGTATTATTCTTGCTTTTAAAAGTAAATCTTTCTTTATTTACCCCAAATACAGTTGGGGATGGATATGGGCAAAAAGGAGAACCATCGCAACGAAGATCGAATGCTTTTTTACTAGCTATATCTAAAATTAAATTAACGCACATTTTTCTTTATATTGAACAAGTAATAAATAAGACCCCATATATAATGCCCATTAGCCAAATTGACTACGAAATAAGGCATTTTATCTTTTACACCTTTCTGCATGATTACGTTTCTAATTGGCAATGTTTCTATCGAATAAATAGCCTCTTCCTTATCCCATCCCCCTTTAAGCAAGGAATTCACGCCTATTTTATATATCTTCTTGCCAATGAAAGTCTTTTTTATATCCCCAATAGTAGAATCAAGGCTATAAGGCCTACTCTTTGGATCTTTTGCTAGAGGAACAGTCCTTCCTAAAAGGTGTTCGAAATCATTATCATATTGGAGGAATCCATCTTTTTTTGGTGAATAGTAAATAGGCATCTCTAATAGATTGGATTCAAATACATCATTGCTAACTAGATTGATTTTACTAGATGCCATAACTTCATCGGCAGCCCCGCAAATTTGAACTTGATAGACCCCTGTCTCTGCTTTAAACGATTTTGATTTGGTATCGTAGAAGCAAAAGCAAGAATAAGGCAACTTGAATTTAATAGATTTTGCCTCGCCTATTTTAAAATAGTCCTTACTAAAATCAGCTAGCCATTTATTAGGTTTAAATACATTGCCTTTAGGGGATTCAATATAAAGGCAAATAGATAAAGATGAATCTATTTTAGAAGTATTTTGAATATCGATGTTTACTTCTATTTCTTCATTTTCCTTAATCTCTTTATTGGATAATGTTATTTTCCCGTATTTGAATTTGGCATAGCTTAGCCCACTTCCAAAGATATAATTTACATCTCTATTCGCGCTTAAATAATAACGGTACCCAACATATATTGATTCTCTATATAAAGATTGCTCGACTCCAGGATAAAAGCCAAAAGAAGGAACTTCGCTTAAGTGCTTTGGCCAGGTTTCCGCTAATCTTCCAGAAGGAGATACTTCTCCTAATAAGATTTTCTTTATAGCCACTGCACCCATTTCTCCTGGCAAATAAGAAAGCAATATGGCTTTAGCCTTATCCTTAAACGGAAGTTCAACAGGAGCCCCACATCCTAAAACAACAACTATATTTTGATTCACGCTATAAATAGAATCAAATAGCCTAAGTTGGTTATCGGGAAGAAGCATATTCTCCCTATCCTTACCTTCTGATTCAATATATTCAGGTAATCCTAGGAACAAGATTACATTCTTGCTTTTAGCAGCTAAATCTATCGCCTCTATTTCTAGATCTGATTCATTATCGATAGTTAAAGAATATCCTTTTGAATAAGGTATTTTCTTTTTCCTATCTTCATTAATTACATCTAAAAACGATACAGGGGTCTCACATTTTACCTTGCTAGACCCTCCACCTTGGAAACGAAGATATTCGGCAAACGGACCAATCACACAGGTAGATGAGAGAGACTTCAAAGGCAAAATCCCTTCGTTTTTTAATAAAACCATGGAATCAAGAGCTAAATCCAAAGATAGCTTTTTCGCCTCTTCTTTATCAAAGTCATCTTTAATCTTTTTTGCATTATTTGATTTTTCTAATAAAGATACAATACGGGTCGTGCTTTTGTTTAAATCATCTTTATTTAAGGTACCCCTTTTATATGCTTTCTCTAAATCTTTATATCTAGATACTAGACAAGGCATTTCAACATCAAGCCCATCATTATGGGAAGTGATAAAATCACTAGTCGCACCCCAATCGGATATAACTACACCCTGGTAATTCCATTTATCCCTTAATACTTCTTTTAATAGAAACGAAGAATTAGATGCATACTGCCCATTTATCTTGTTATAAGAACACATTACCGTCCAAGGTGAAGCCTCCTTGATAGCGATTTCAAACGGCTTTAGATATATTTCAAACAAGGCTCTTTCATCAACAATCGAATCATTGCTCATCCTGCTAGTTTCTTGCGAATTACAAGCAAAATGCTTTAAAGAGGAGCCGATTCCAACACTTTGGATGCCGTTTATAAAAGAAGAAGCCAATTTACCAGCCAGATAAGGATCTTCTGAATAATATTCAAAATTCCTCCCACATAATGGGTTCCTTTTTATATTAACTCCAGGGGCTAAAACTAAATTAATATCGTTATGTCTAGCTTCTTTTCCTAGAACCTCACCGAATTTAAATAATAATTCCTTATTAAAAGAACAGGCAGTTAAACAAGTGGCAGGATAGCAAATTGTAGGTTCAATATTCCCTCCCCAATCATTATCATCGCTGACATTCCTAATTCCTAAAGGGCCATCTCTCATCCTTAAAGGAGGTAATTTTAAACTAGGGACACCTCTAATTAGCCAGTTCCCATCTCCATAAAGAAGAGGAAGGCTTTCTTCTAGAGGTAATGGATTCTTATTTAGCTTCCTTTTCCTCATCTTTAGGCTCCTCCACTTCTTTCTCTACAATCGAAGGATTTTCTTCTATAACTATTTCCTTAGTCAAATCGACTTTCTTTTCATCATCTTCTAATAATCCAGGGATTGGGTGATACCAATGGTATATAGCCTCGATTATATAAACCAAAGATAAGTAGCATAACCCCGATCCTATTTGCCAAGGGATAAAAGAAGTTATCCCGTTAGCTAATTGATAAATTGATAAAGGAGCGATAAATAAAGTAGCAGGTACTACCAAAGCTTTATCTAATAAAGAACCTTTAGCCCTTCTTTTTTTAGATGCTAACATCCATATAAAATCACCTATTCCAATAAATCCACCAATAGAAGTTAGATACAAAACAGCACTAGCCCTCCACTCCTTTGGATAAATGATTTGCAAGATGTTTAATATTCCAATAACTAGGAATACAATCGAGAATACAACTAATTCAATCGTGTATATGAGCTTTGCCTTAGTTAGCTCATCCATTTTTTTCTTATTTTTTTCCATAGGAAAAGCCTACTTAATAGATAATCAAAAGGCAAGAAAAACATAGGTGTGAAATACATTAATGAATACATGTCTAGCTTATTCTAAACAAAAAGACGGACAATAGAGAACTGAATTAGTTTTCTATCATCCATCAAATAGGGTTATAAGAAGTAGATTTAATTTGATGCAATGCTATTGTTAGCGATAACGTGTTTCTTTTGCTCCCACCAATATCCCTTCCAAGCAATGCAAGTCATATCGATTGAAGAAGAATAGGCAAAGGTAGCTGTGTAGCTTTTTGGTAATTCTACTAATAGGTAACATGCAAAATTATAGGTTAATCCACGTTGGACAGTACATTGAATATTCCATTTTGCAGTCTTTTGATTATTTGATAAAAGTTGAGCTGAGACTGATGGATCTTCACTAGTCGTGCTAGTTGAATGGGATATGGTATATCCAGCGTTTCCAGATGCATTAATTGAAGCGCCACCACCTAAATTGGTTCCACCGCCAACTCCTAATGTATAATTTGTACTATAAGATGAAGTTAATGTTACTTGCACGCTAGAAGACTTGGGCCAAAAATCCTTTACTTTAGCTTGAGATAAATTATTCGGAATCCCAAGAGTAACATCGGCTGCCCAGAAATCATAATGCCAGTCATAACCAGATTCATTTTTAGTAGCAACAGAACCAGGAGTAAAATCAACAACAAGTTCGCAAAGATATAGATAAGAAACATCAGTAAAATCGGCACGGTAAACTGACATATCATAAATAAAGTAACCAATTGGATCCTTTACAGTTACCCTGTCTTTAAAAGTATTAGTTCTTACAAATGAAGAACCGCTATTTAAAGCAGTCTTCTTTTGAATTGATTTAAAATTGAGGGCTTCTTCATTGCTGAATGAAGTTTAGACTGGATTAGAAACAAATGTTGTAGCGCAAGCCAAAAGAGCACTAGCTAGTAATAATAAATTCATATTTAAAATCCTTAAAAATTAGATATTTTCACTTTTTCGTCTTCGGAAAGCTTTGACGATAATTTCTTATCATCAACGTCTTTGCGATAACGTTTAGTAACGCTGGAATGAATAAACAGGCAAATCCATACTATAAAATCTATCGCAAACCCTTCAAAC
>JALEUF010000023.1 GCA_022781015.1 Caryophanales bacterium | reverse complement strand
AAAGGCCCGTTAGATGGACTTTACTTTGATGAACTTGTCTTAGGTGATGATCGTTATATCCCATCTTTATATGAAGATATGGATGTGCTTTATGATACGAAAGAGAATTTCTATGTTCCTCAAATTTATGTCCCAACATATACACCTACCGTTAATCAGCTTGATGCAACTTATGGATCTTATGCGCATTATGATATTTCATCATCTCAAGATGCCAAAAATCCAAAAGAAAACGTTTTGTGGTTTAAACCTGCTCCTAAGACTCCGATAAACGCTAAACAATATTCAACAATTATCTTCTATTTCAAATCCAATCAAACTATTGATAATTTGCAAATCAGAAAAGAGGCTAACTATGAAATCATTGTAGACTCCATGAAGATAGAGGCCAATACTTGGACGAAAATAGAGGTGCCAGTTTCAGAAAAAACCGTTAATTTAGATGATATCGGCTTTGCTTCTTGGGGTGAAAGGAAAAATCTTGAGTGGAACGTTACTTCTATGTATGGGGTAAAGAAAGAATTCGTAGCAGAATATACTGGAGAATTGGTGTTTGATGCTTCAAAATATCAATATACCCCTCAGGAATCTTCGTATGTAGGTTTGAATGTAAATAACGATAAGCCAAATCCTTCTATTGGAGCTTGCTGCACGGTGAAATTCGCTGAATCGGGGCAATGGATTTGGTTCAAACCATTCACAGGGGATGTAAGTTTAGCAAAGTATTCTTCCGTATATTTCTATATTAAATCCAATATAGATTTACCTGGCTTTGGTGTGTTTAACCATGAGTACACGTGTGTTAATACCAAATTTACATTAGCTGCAAATTCTTGGACTAAAGTAGAAGTTGAAATTAGCGAACTAACTCCAAAGCTAGTAGATATTGCTCCTGGCCAATGGGCTGAATCTCCACGTCAAAATGTCGAATTATTAATCGGCTCAATTTATGGAATTCTAAAATAAAAATGCTTTATGGGGTGGTCTTTATTGGCTGCCCCATTATTTAGGTTATGGAACATAAAATGGTTTTATCTTCAATATTATCTATTTCATTGGTCTCCATGGGGCTAATTTTTACTTCGCATAATCAACTTGAAACCATGGCTAATGAAAACGGCCATGGTTCGTCTTGCAATTGGAATCATTATCTTTCTTTAGAACCTAGTTTAGATAATAACGGGAACAAAGAATATTACATATGTTGCAACCATAATACTTATACATTTGATAGACCTGCCATAGGAAATATAAGCGAGCCTAAATATTTGAGCACCGATTTCTTAAATAACCTAGAGAGTAACGATGAAAGAGTAGTCTTATCTTACTCAAAACAAGGTGAAATCCTAAATAATAAGATTGAATCTATATATAACCATAAAGAGAACTTGTCTTTTATAGATTTTATGTCCTTAAATGAATGCAATCACGATTATCAAAACCTTGATGATTCATTTAAGTATTTAATTTCAAATCACCCTTATTTGGTCTATCTAAATAGTAGATTTAATTCTAGGTATAGCAGATTGTTAGATGTTAATGATATGCATTTTGCTAATCAAGAATATTCAGCGACTAGGATTAATGAAATAACTTATGGAAATGAAACAGGGGTAAAAGAGTATATTTCTTTATCGAGCATAACAGGTAATGATACATTCTGGATTCATCTAAATTCGAGCTTTGATATTACTTCATTTTCTTCTATAAATTTCTATGTCAAATCAAGCAAAGACTATACCTTACAATACAGGATTGGAAAAAATTATGTTGCGACTAGCCAATATCAAATACGTAAAGATGAATGGAATCTAGTTAGTATCGATACTTCTTCTATATCTACTTTGTCTGATTTAGGTTTGGCTATTTGGTTTGGAACGCTTAATTTTGAAATCACTGATTTAACCTTTACTTGTTTTTACGGCGAGAAAAAAGTAATAGAAGAAGATCCGATTCTTTTCAATAGCAGTTCAGATTCTTTAATCTATAACGATTATGTCTGCTCTTTCTCTTCTAGAGTGGTTAAAGACGAACATAATAGGGACGTGTATGAATTATACGATTTATCTACTCCTAAAGATTGGCTTTGGTTCAAGCCAAATCTATCTTTATCAATAAACTCATATGAAGTTATTTACTTCTATATGAAAACTAGTGTCGATACGTCTATCGAGATAAGAGAAACATATACTGGGTTAGCTACTTTAGTCGATAGGATTCAATTCAAGGCGAATGAATGGAAAGAGATAGTCTTGCCAGTTAATGAAAATATTTTCCCATCATTTAATCTAAATAATCTAGGTATTGGTAAATATAAAGAAGGAGGGCATGAAACTATTTCTAGCGGGGTTTGGAGTTTTTCTTCAATCTATGGGATTAATAAAAGCCAAATCGATGGTTATGAATTAATAGACGGGAAATATGTCCCAAATATGAAGATTGAAGATAAATTCGACATAACTGCATATGCAGTCCCTCAAATTAATGAAAGTAATGCCGATTTGATATTAAACGATGTCAAAAATGCAGGATTTAGCAAGATCATACCTTTATATAACGGGAGAAACGGAACATTAGAAAATCAATTTGCCATTGATTTAAAAAACTATAATAACGCCCTTATTTCTTCTAAGAAAAAAGAATATAAAGCCAAATTGGAATCTACTATAGATGCTTATATGGATAATATAAAACCCAACAACAAATTGATATTATCCAAATCCAGCCAATACAATCTGAAGGTAGTTGATTTTATATCCATCATTTATGATTTATCTGCCTTATGTAAAAGTCAAAACTTCACTTTAAAAGATTCGATTTATAAAGAAGTAATGGAATATATCTTGTCTAAATTAGATTATTCTTCTTTATATTCATCTTATGATGGATTATTCCTTATAGATGAACCAGGTGTTAAAGAAAACATGGCCAATTATGCTGTCTTTAACGATTTATATCTAAATACATATAAAATCAAAGGCAAACCATTTATTAATCTCCTTCCTTTTGGAGATGGAGGGAATCTGAATAATTACAATACATATCTAAATAATTATTTTTCCAAATTATTCCCATCATTAGGCTATGCTAGTTTTGATCAATATCCAGTTAAGGCAAATGGAAGCATCATTACCAATCATCTCTATAATTTATCTTTATATGCGAATAGGATCAAAGAATATGGGGCAGGGGAATTAAAGACATTTATCCATTCGACAAATATGGATGATGCTACTTATGATATTAGTGGGATTAGTTCTAGCGAAGAAATACTTTTCCAAATGTATTCAAATATGGCTTTTGGCAGCAATGATATTGCCTATTTCCTTTATTCAAGTAATTCTAATTTAGATAATGGGCTAGTTAATTTCACAACTTATAGCAAAACCAATTTATATGGTTATAGCAAAACCGCCAATGAAGAAATCAATTCATTTAGCCCATATTATTCTTATTTTGATTATTCCGGGATTTATGCGAAAGGGAATTTAGCCCAATTCAATAAATTAGATAATAAGCTCAATTCACTAAATAAAATGAGCTTTTCTTCATCGTTTGATTCATTACTAGTAAGCGAATACAAAAATAATAACGATTATTCATACTTATTGATGAATTATTCTTCACCTAGAATCAATAATGAGATTAAAAATGCTACAATAAGGTTTAATGATGGAATAAATTATGCCCTTGTCTTTGAAAATGGGACCAAACATTTAAGAAAGGTCGTTGATTCTACTCTTTCATTCTCTATATCTCCAGGAAAAGGAATATATCTAATCCCATTATCTTTATGAAAAACAAACATTATTTTAGAAACATAGGACCATTAAATACTTCTTTTGAAGGCTTAATGCTTGGCAATGGGAGCATTGGTGCTCTTATATATGGAAGTGATAATCTAGTTATTTCTTTGGATTTGGTTTCTTTATGGGACAAAAGATTACCAGGTGAATTTAAGGATAAGAATTTTAATTACCCATATATGCTAGATTGCATAAATAATGATTACGTAAAACTATATAAGTTATTCGATGATTGTTATCTTCATCCTTATCCAACTAAACTTAACGCAGGTAGACTTTTCTTTAAAGATATAAAAATAACCAAAGATACCTTATTTGAGATTTGTTTTGATAACGGAACTTTTAAATTCAAAAACGAAGATTATCTTTTATCTGGATATATAGATGCGAATAAAGATGTATTCGTAATAAATTCAAATAGAAAACTGGATTTCGATTTTATTCTTAGCAAGTATTTTTATCAAAGCGAAGAAGATAGGGGACTAGATTATCCTCCTAGCAAATATAAAGAAAATGGAAACTTTAGATACATATATCAAAAGATGTATGGCAATAAACACTTCTATATCATCTGTAGGGAAATAAAGGAAAATAATGGATACGTGTATCTATTTACTATCCAAAAAGATACCTATTTGCTTAAGGGAAAAGCTATTCTAAATAGCTATTATAAAAACAAATCTAAGAACCTAGATAACCATAATTCATTTTGGGATTCGTATTATAGAAACGGAGTTATATCTACTCCAGATGAACAAATAAATGACCTATATATCAAGGGCTTATATTATTTTGGATCAAATTCAAGAAAGAAATATCCACTTACCTTGCAAGGGGTGTGGACGCAAAACAATGACAATTTGCCACCTTGGAAAAGCGATTTGCATAACGATATCAATGTCGAGATGACTTATGATTATTATTTTATCAGCAATCATAAAGACGAAGGAAAGGTATTGGTAGATTATCTATATAGCCATAGACCCGCTTTTAAGAAATTTGCCAAAGAATTCATGCATAGCGATGGTCTTCTTATTCCTGGGGTCATGTCTCAAGATGGACTTCCTTTAGGTGGCTGGCCTCAATATGCTTTATCTCCGATGGTATCTATCTGGATATTGAAAGCTTTTGATGATTATTATTCTTATTATGGGGACAAGAAATTCCTTAAGAAGTGCTGCTTTTATTTCTTTAAGAATACCGAGTTATGTATAAGAAAATATCTAAGAATCAATAAAGATGGCTATTTGGAATCATTCTTCCATTCTTCACCTGAATTCTTTGAAAACGAAGAAAGATCCTTATTTAAGAACCAAACCAATTTTGAGATTACAATGCTTAGGTATCTTTATTCTAAATTAGTCGAATATAGCAAGATTCTTAACTTGGATTACTCATATTATCAAAGCCAACTTGATATGATTTCTCCGTATTTTAGGGATGAAGATGGATATCTAAAAATATCTAAGGATGTATCTTTCCTAAAAAGCCATAGGCATTTTTCCCATATGCTGATGTATAAGAATTTGCCTTTATTAAATATTGAAGAAAACAAAGACATAATCAAAAAAGACATCGACCACCTTGTATCATTTTCTACTTCTGAATGGGTTGGCTTCTCTTTTGTTGAAGCTTCAGGTTTATATAGTTTGATAGGAGATGGGGATAACGCTTATAAGTATTTAAAGATATTCATTGATGCCTTTATCCATCCAAATGGATTCCATATGAACTCTGATTATAAGCATCTAGGTTATAGCGACCTTAATTGCTATGTTATGACTTTAGAAGCGAATATGGGAGCAAATAGAAGTATCTTGGATATGCTACTTTCTTTTCATGACGAGATACTTACTTTATTCCCTTCTATTCCAAATAGCTGGAAAGATAAGGAAACCAAATTCTTTAATTTGAATTTACCTAGAAATATCAAGGTTAATGCGACTAGAAATAAGGGCAGGATAATTTCTTTTTCCTTAGAAAGCGAGGCTCCTTTTTCTATTAAAATCAGGAATAACTTAAAGGAAAATCCCGTATTAAGACTAGATGGAAAGAAAATAAGATTCGAATCTAAACTTAATGGAATAATAGTCTTATCTAATGTAAGCAATGTGGAATATGAAGATAATTAGTTTTAAAGAAGAAATAGGTTTAAATAGCAATATAGTTGCTAGAAACAAAAATGAAGTTATTTTCAACCGCATCAAGGTAACTTGTTCATCTTATTATTCCATCTATATTAATAAAGAATTAATAGATTTTGGTCCAGTTAGGTCTAGTAAGAACCTATATAGAAGCAAATTAATCGATGTCCCTATTTCTTCTAATGTTGAGATATCGATTTTGTATTATGGATTTCCTAGTTTCGATATTGAAAACCAACCATTTTTCTTTGGAATTGAATTATATAAAGATGATGAATTAGTCTCTTCTAGTTTTGATTTTGATTATTTTATAAATAAGAAATATCTATCGATTTCTAGTAAATATTCTTATCAAAGAGGATTAATTGAACGTTATGATTTATCTAGCGATGAATTAATTAGATTAAATCCAAAAGAAGTTACTTATTTAAAAGAAATAGAAATAATTAAGACAAATAATAAATTCCCTTTATATGATTTCTCTTTCATCAGGAAAGAAGATTTTAAAGGCTTTAGCAATATTCTTCCTCGACCTTATCTAGATTTTGATAACCTTAGGTATCTAAATAATTATGATCTTGAATTAAATTTCTTTTCTAAGATAAAAGAGGGCTATAAATCTTATCTATATAAATTAGATGGGATTAAATCTGGGTTATTTAAGATTCATATCAAATCAAAATCAAAAGGCAAGATATTCCTTGTTTTTGATGAATTAGTTGAAGATGGCAAATGGGTTTTTGGACGTAGTAACTGTAATGATTTTATCGAAATTAATGTAAACAAGGGGACTTATGAATTAATTAATAACATTCCTTATTGCTTGCAATACCTAATGGTTCTAGTTCCTAATGATGATATAGAAGTAGATGTTTCCTTTATTGGAATAGAAAACAATATTGAAAAAAGACAAATCGATATAAACGACAAGGATCTTCTTTTGATATATGAAGCTAGTAAGAATACATATATTCAAAATAGCTATGATTTGTTTACTGATTGCCCAGGTAGAGAAAGGGCCCCATGGCTATGTGATTCCTATTTTTTAGGTTTGGCAGAATATCATTTCTCTTCTTCTAACAAGATAGAAAAAAGATTCCTAACTAATTATCTATATCAAGATTGCTTGGATATCCCTAATGATGCCTTTGCAATGTGCTATCCTAGCGATCATAAAGACGGTACCTTTATTCCTAACTGGGGAATGTGGCTAGTTATTGAATTGTTAAGTTATAGGAATAGAAGCAGGGATGAAGAACTAATAAAAGCCTTCAAAGACAAGGTTTATTCTTTTTATCGCTTCCTAAAACAATATGAAACCCCTGATGGCTTATTATCTAATTTGCCTAGCTGGGTATTTATCGAGTGGAGCAAGGCAAATGATTTTACTAAAGGCATCAACTTCCCAACCAATATGCTTTATATGGAAATGATTAGGGACATTGGGATTTTATATGAAGATGAAGAATTAATTAAGAAAAGCGTTATCTTAATGGAAAAGATAAATGAATTGTCTTATTTTGATGGTTTTTATCATGATCATGCCTATATGGATAATGGGAAAATTAATGTCTATAAAGATGATATATCTGAAACATGCCAATATTACGCGCTTTTCTTTAATCTAAACGAAGATAGAGAATATGTTGATAAGATTAAATTCCATGTCCATGAATATAATTTGCTTCCTTCCGCTTTATTTATCGGCAAATATCTAAGGATGTTATTCCTTTTAAGAGAAAAAGAATTCGATTTATTAAAAAACGAGATTAAATCTAATTTCTTAGAAATGGCAAATAAAAGCAAGACAATATGGGAAAAATTATCTCCAACTGCAAGTTGCAACCATGGGTTTGCATCTTCTTTAGCATATATAATCGAACAAATAGTAATTAATGATAAATAGAAGTAACATTTTCATTTTTAAATGACCTTAATATATGAATGGTGATATCCTTATAGATGTAATTAGATTAAAAACACATTCATTAAATGGAAAAGAAGAAATATTCTGTATTAATAGTCGAAGACCAGGCCATGCCAGCTGAGCTTTTTTCCCATTTTGTCAATACTTCACCTAACTATAAATTATCTAAAGTCATAGATTGCGCTGCCTTAGCGGAGATTTATTGCATGTCCACCCAGATAGATTTGATATTGATGGATGTGGTTACTAGCGATGGCTATAGTGGACTTGAAGCCGCTTCTAAAATTAAAAGGAAATTCCCTAATACAAAGATAATAATTGTTACAAGCATGCCTGAATGTTCCTACATAGAACGCGCTAAAAAACTAGGGGCAGAAGGTTTTTGGTATAAAGAAGCCAATAAGGAAAGCATTTTATCCGTTATGGATAAAGTAATGAACGGGGAGATTGTCTATCCTGATGCTACCATGAGCGTCAATGTAGGCTTGGCTAAAAGCAATGAATTTACCAATAAGGAATTAATTGTCCTTCGTCTTATGACTGGAGGATATAGCAATCAAGAAATCGCAAAGAAGCTTAATGTCTCTCTTAATGCGATTAAGAAACATATATCCAATTTATTAAATAAGACAGGCTTACGTTCTAGGACTGAATTAGCAGTAAGAGCAAGAGAAACTGGATTAGTCATATTGGAACGTCCTAATTCTAATTAATAAAACATTAACAAAAATAAATAAGATTTTTTTCCTAAAAGTACCCATTTGGGTACTGTGCTTT
>JALEUF010000172.1 GCA_022781015.1 Caryophanales bacterium | reverse complement strand
AATAGAAGGCATTAGCGAAGGCAACGCAAATATCATTGTCACGGCGACTAAAAATGGGAAAATAGCTACAGTCAACGTTCCTGTTAAAGTTTCTCCATTTGTTGCGACATCATCTTTAAGTGTTGACCCTAGCTCGGTCAAACTGACGGTTGGCGATACTTATGATATGGAGAAAACTGTTATAACTACTCCTAGCGATGCCTCTAGACTTTTCTTGTATGAAAGCCAAGATGATAAAGTTGCTAGCGTAGATATTGATACTGGTTTAGTTACCGCTATTGGTGAAGGAACTACAACAATTGATGTTATTGCTCCTTATGGTGATGGTAGTGCATCCTTATTAGTAACGGTAGAAGTTCCATTAACTCCAACAACATGGGATAAAGTAACATCCCAAGCCGAATTAACTGATGGGGATTATTTAATTGTTTACGAAAAAGGTAATGTCGCTTTTAACGGCGGACTAGATTCTTTAGATGTTTCTAATAACACTGTTTCTATAACTATTTCAAATAATAAGATTACCTATGATAAAACTACTGAAGCTGCTAAATTTACTCTCGAATCATATTCTGGTGGATATAGTATTAAATCCTCTAGTGGCAGTTATATAGCTGCTAAGCAAGAGAAAAATTCTCTGCTTTCATTTTCCTCTCCACAGAAAAATGAAATCACTTTTTCTAACGGTAATGCATTAATCGCCTCAAACGGATGCACTTTAAAATTTAATAATGCTAGTGATCAAAATAGATTTAGGTATTATGCAAAAGGCCAACAAAATATTCAATTATATAAAGCCTCTTCAACTAGTGCCGATATTCTTTCTAACGTTAATTTAACTTGTGATAAATCATTCCATCCAGGTGAAAGCATCATTAAATCCGATATAAAAATGTCTTTAGTTTATTCTAGCGGTAAAACCATCGAAACCACTGAATTTAATTTCGCTGATTACATGTTTACCTATGAAGATGCTTTAAGTGGTGGAACCATTTCCAAGAAGCAATTCAATATTACTTATGAAGGAAAACAATATAATCTAGATGTCAATATTTCTAGAATCGCATTCGATGAAACTCTTAAATCAGCTTCTAATGTTGCTAATTTCATCATGTATGAAGATAACGCAAATCAATGCACGTCTAAGCTAGATTTAGCAATTTCTTACCTTAATGAACTTTCTAACGATGAAAAGAATACCTTCTCGATTTCTACTGATTATGTAATTTATACTGCTAGAAATAGATTAGAAGCCTGGGCAAGACATGAAGGAAAAACATTATCTTTTGTTGACAATGCTTTTGTAGCGCCTAATTTAAGAAACCAACCTTCATTTAACAAGAATAATGAAGTTATTGTGATTGCTATATTAGGCTTAGCATCAGTGTTAGCAGTTGCTACTGGAATAGTCTTGCTAAAACGAAAGAAAGAGCATTAATAAAAACCATCAAATCAATAAAATATTCGACCCATGTATTAAAAAAGGCCGCATTTTTATTTCGCGGCCTAAGGAGGAAAAACAAATATTCGATTAGATTTTCTTACTATTAATTACATCTAGTAAGTAATAAGTGGTGAATATTACAAACAAGAGAGTAAATGACCAATACTTGAAGACGAATATAGAGATAATCATGAATAAATAAGAGAAACAGAATAGCAAATTATTTCTATACATATTGAAGTGGAGGGCAAAATATAATGCCAACAAGAGATGAATGCATATAGTTATTAAATAAGAGGGTGCATATATTCCTAATAAGATATCAACGGTTAATGTCACTAGGAATATTGGAATGTTAATTAGCAATGTCACTAGGAATGGAGATTTATGGTCTTTATAGGCATCATTTACTATTCCTACATAGCTAAGTTTCTTATTTGGGATGAAACTAATAAGAATGTTTAATAGTGAATGCATGTAATAGCTCATTTTCTTTATCCCCTTTTATGGCTAACTAGGTTTTCTTTCATTGGATGAGGTGAAGTTTCTTCTTGTTTGGTAACATTATTTTCTTCGGTTTTATTTTCTTCGGGCTTGATCTGCTCGATCTGCTTAACACTGACTTTTGAATAGACAGCTCCATTATCAATAATTAAGTTAGAATCAATAACTGGGTTTTGGTCTTTGCTGATAGCGCCGCTTTTGAATAAAGCTAGTTTAGCTAGACCAGGACCTGCCATTTCATAAAGGACAGAAGAACACAAAATGATTGAAAGGAAAGTAGAACCAACTCCATTAGGAAGCATTCTTTCGCCCATGAAGGCTAATCCAATAGCGACCCCAGCCTGAGGAATCAAAGCTAAGCCTAAATAGTTCTTAACTTGTGGAGATTTCTTAGTAACTAGGCAACCTAGATAGGCTCCACCATATTTACCAACAATCCTAACAACGAAATAGACAACCCCAACAAGTCCAACAGTAGCAAATGAGCTTAGATTCATGCTCATTCCGCTCATTACGAAGAATAGAAGCATTACAGGAGGAGTGAAGTGATCGATGTATTTAAATAGCTTTTCGTCTTTTGTGAAATTGATATAGGTCGCACCGAATACCATGCAAGAAAGCAATGGGGAAATATTCAATACAATGCAGGCCCCAGAAATCATGCAGATTAAGGCAACTGCAATAATAAGTTGGCTATTTGAACTCCTTTTCCTTACTAGGAAGCCAAGCAAGAAGCCAGAAATCAATCCAACGAATATAAATCCAATATTATATAGGATAGGTAGTATGATGCTTAATACATCAATACCTTCTCCGTTAGTTCCTGTTACTATAGCAGTAACAACGCTAAATACTAATAAACATACAACATCATCAAGAGCAACAACTTGCAATAAAGTATTAACGAATTCGCCTTTGGCTTTATATTGATTGATGGTCATCATTGTTGAAGCTGGGGCAGTTGCAGTTGCAATCGCACCTAGTAAAAGAGCAAAAGACCAGCCTAGATTTGGGAAACATATTCCAATTACCAAAGTAACTAATAATCCTGCTATTAAAGCTTCAAATATGGTAATGATAATCGTTTTGATTCCAGCGCTTTTTAAGACGTTTTTCTTAAAAAACTTACCAACTCCAAAAGCAATAAATCCTAAAGCAAGGTCGCTAAGGAATTTCATCCCATCGCTAACTTGGGATGGAATCATGTTCAAGACATATGGTCCAATCAAAACGCCTGCAATAATATAGCCGGTAACATTTGGTAGTTTTAATAACTTGGTTAATCTAGACAAAGCAAAACCAGCTAAAAACATTATCCCAAGTGCTATTAAAACGGTAGCAACCCCAAGTCCGTCATAAATTTTATAAACTTCTAGTAACATATTTCCCCTCCGACAAAGATCCTACTTGATTTCGGTCTCAAGCATGCTAATATCTTAGTCATAAAGGTCATAAGTAAAACTAATAAAAACTTATAAGGCCATAAACAAAACTTATATGAGGCGTTTTTATGGAAGATACAAAATTAATATCTCTTTTAGCAGTAAATGAATTAAAAAACTATACATTGGCAGCAAAACAACTTAATTTGACTCAACCTGCTATAAGCCAACATATAAGACAATTAGAAACTGAACTAAATATTAAGATATTTAATAGAGTTGGTGCGGAATTAAAAATAACACCAGAAGGCGAGATCTTGGTTAAATATGCTAGACGCATCGTATCAATGTATGCGGATCTAGAATCACGCCTAAAGGATTTAAAAAGACATTCTAAAACCCTTACTATTGGTATTACCCATACGGCAGAAAGCAATATTGTAGCCGAAGTATTAGCCTCTTATAGCCTTTCTAACAAGGGCACAAAAATAAAAATAATTTCTGATACTATAAAAAATCTTTATGATAAATTATCAACTTATGAGATTGATTTTGCTTTTGTAGAAGGAAAAGTTACCGAGAAGAAGTATTCTAGTATTCTTCTAGATACTGACCATCTTGTTGCTGTAATGAATTTAAATAACCCATTAGCTAAGAATAAAATCATCAATATTAATGATTTAAAGAAAGAAAAGATGATTCTTAGATCAAAGCAAAGCGGTACTAGAAGTTTATTTGTAACTCAACTTGCCAACATGAATATGAGCATTGATGAGTTCAATGTCATTATGGAAATCGATAACTTTGCTACAATTAAGGATTTAATCAGAAAAGGCGTTGGGGTATCTGTGCTTCCAAGAAGTGTCTGCTTCAGCGAATTAAAAGATCATTCTTTAGCAATATTGCCTATTGAAAACGTAGATATGATTAGAGAAATGAATGTCGTCTTCGTTAAGGATTTTGTATCTATGGATATACTTGATGACATTATATCTATATATAGAGAAATGAGTATTTAGTCTTTATTAGTTATTTTTCCCGATGAAATATATAATTAGATAGTCGTTTTAAACACGTCTAAATGAATAGAGGCCTAGAAATGAGCAAGGGATATATAGTTGTAAATAGCTTCGTAAACAATGAGAAATTCTCTAACCTATATAATATATTTGTTAAGTCTTTTTCTAAGTTTCATATAGATTTAGAAATAAAGACTGCTATTGAATTAGGGACTGAAGTTAATTTGCAGTTAAAGGAAAAACCTGATTTTGTCTTGTTTTGGGATAAAGACATTTATTTAGCTCAAAGATTAGAGAATCTAGGCATTAAATTATTTAATTCCTCTAGAGCCATTGAGTTATGCGATAACAAGATATTGATGTATCAAGAATTAGCAAAACATAATATTAGGATACCTAAAACTTTCATTGCTCCAAAAACTTTTGAAGGACTTGGCTATACAAACTTATCTTTTATAGATGATATAGCTAACCAAATAGGCTACCCCTTGGTTATAAAAGAAACTTATGGAAGTTATGGAGAACAAGTCTATCTAGCTAAAAACAAAGAAGAAGCAGCTTCTATAATTAATAAAATAGGATATAAGGATTTTCTTGTTCAGGAATTTATCAAATCTTCTTCTGGGAAAGATATCCGTGTCAATGTCGTTAGAGATCAACAGATTGTTTCTATATTAAGGGAAAATAAAACCGATTTCCGTTCAAATATTTCAATCGGTGGAGTTGGCTCTAGATTTGAACCAGAGCAAGAATATGTCGATTTGGCCATTAAGGCTAGCCTGGCATTAGGTTTAGATTTCTCCGGTGTAGATGTTATGTTTGGAGAAAATAACGAGCCTATAATATGCGAAGTAAATTCTAATCCCCAATTTGTTTCTACTTTAAAAGTTACGAATACTAATCTAGCAGACTTCATTGCTTTTTATATTGCCGAGTATTTAAGAAGATGAATGGAATAATAATCTATAACAGTTTTGATATAGCAAAAAACAAATGGTTTATCTCTTCAATAATCGATTCTTTTAAAGAAAAAGGCATAAATGTTGAATTAATTGAAGAATCAACTTTAGACTATAAATCTTTAAATTGCGTAGATTTTGCTATATATAGAGGTAGAGATTATCGGATTTCTAAATCTATTGAAGATGAAGGAATATTAGTTATCAATAATTCAAAAACCAATAAGATCGCTAATGATAAATATTTGTTTTATCAATATCTTGCTGGACATTCATTTCCTTGCATGGAAACATGTTCTTTTATAGATGAAATTTGTTTTTCTCCATTTGTTGCTAAACCAAAAGATGGGCATGGAGGGAATGGGGTCTATTTGTTTTCATCCAAAGAAGAATATTTAGAGACGGTTGATTTTAAAGATAGATCAAAATATATTTTTCAAAAACCATCTTCGGATTTAGGAATCGATTTAAGGGTTTATGTCCTAAATAAGAAAATCTATGGTTCAGTTCTGAGAAAAGCCAAAGAAGGAGAATTTAGAAGCAATTTCTCTCTTGGAGGGAACGTAACTTATTTCGAGCCTCCTATAAAAGTAAGAGAAACGGCTTTAAAGATTGCAAATGAATTTGATTCCTTTTTTGTAGGGGTTGATTTTATTGTAGATAAAGGCAACTGGATAGTTAATGAAATGGAAGATCCGGTTGGGGCTAGAATGCTATATCAAACATCTTCAAAAAATGTAGTTTCTGACTACGTGAATGAAATGATTTTGAAATACGGCTTAAAATAACATTTGTATAAATAATATAAATATTGTCAATTAAAAAATATTTTGTCATAAGTTTTTAGAGGATTGAAATTCTTTCATTGACAATATTTTGACAATTAAAAATATAATTGCTATCCCTATAGTTCTTTTAAAGACCTATAATTTGGTGGTTAGTTAGGATTTAAAAATGAAAAAACACTTAATATCGTTAATCTTGTCTTCGCTCCTTATTTGTTCTTGCAGCGAAGTAACAACGTCTCCTTTTGATGATTCTAAAGATTCTTCTACCGAATTAAGTAGCGAGATAACTACTCCCGAATCTAGTGCTGAATCTAGTAAGACAAAAGAAGATTCGATTTCTATAGATACATCAAGCGTCTCTTCGAGTTCGACCGAGCAAGCGGCAACCTGGAGAGCAGAATCGATTGATTCGATGAAGAAATACCTAAAAGGATTTGATTTAATTCCTTTTCCAAATGGATTTAGTTCAAATTACACCGATGCTAGCGGGGCTGATCAAGATGGAGATTCTTTCTATGTATATGATTTTATTAAGGAAGATATTTCTTCAAGCTACGAAAAACAATTGATAGAAGCTGGATTCCAAAAAGGCTACATCGATGATGAATTCAAAGGAATTGCTTACTGGATCTTAAATCCTGGGACTAATGATGTTATCTATATCCAAGGTGAACTAGTTTATCCAAATACGAATTATTCTAGATATGATATCTTCGCTTGGTATGAGGTCGGAGCTCCTAAAAAAGAAACTTTCCCATATGAAGAAATCAATTCTTTCTTTGGGGTTGGCAATATAAGTAAAGAAAATTTGCCATCATTCCAACTCTCAAGCGGAGAAAAATACGACTATTATTCATCTAATACTTTTTATTACGTTGGAGGTAATTTCTCTAATCAAACAAACGATGTAGATTTTACTTCTAGTTATGAATCTTCCTTATCTAAAGCAGGTTATGAAGCAAAAGATGGAACAGCCATTAATTCTTCTATCGGATTAAAGGCTGAATATATTGCTACCCAAGGCTATTTCCTTCTCCAATTATCAAAACTAGCATTATCAAATTAAATATAATTTGGTAATGGAGTATATTATTTGTTGTGGTTTTCCTTTTTAGGAAACTATATATGTTTTAAAATTAGAAAATATGAGCAAAGTTTACATCCAGTTATTAAAAGAAATAGGACATCTTCAAGAAAAAGAAATCAAGAAAGCCTCCATAAGTAAAAATGGTTCTTATGTAGTTACTGATAAAGGTGACTCTTATTACCTAAATAAAGAGAGCAATTCTTTTGCTATCCTCCAAGAAGGCCACACAAGCATTAAAGAACTTGATGAATATTTTTCTTCACCTTTAGGAAAGAAACTTCCTATTAGGCAGGGGATTGATGAAGATAGGAAAAACCTAAAATACAGTTTGACCCTAAAGCAATTAAAAGACCTTATTGAAACTAGTTATACAAATGGGGACTTAGAGAAAATCGACTGGAAAGAATTTGTTTTTGCTGCAATAAATATAGACCCATATCTATATAAAATCGAAAATAATAACGGCGAAGATCCTAATGACTTATTTTTTGGGAAAGAATCCCATATTGTCTATATTTTTCTAGATGATTTATTCTTTCTAGATGTGAATAATATCTATTCCATCCATGAATTCATGGTTGAACTAAATAATGCCTATTCATCGTTAAATAAGAAGCCAGATGAAAGACAATTCTCTTTATCGATGCTAAATGCAATGGCATCTTCTAGGCGTATCAAGGATTTGTTCCAAAACCCTTCTAATGAAGATAATTATTTCTTGATCAAGAAGATTTTAGAGACCATGAGCGAGAAATATTTCAATATCGACGCGCTTGATGAAACCGCCAATAATCATTATCTAGGCAACGCTTTTGAAGCGCCTGATTTAGATTCGGCAGAAAAAGAATTGGATATACTTTTAAATAATGGAGAACCTTCCGCGGCTAAATTACTTGGTTATCTTTCCTTAAATAAAAATGATGGACAGGGTGATTTAGAAAATGCATTGCTATTTTTCCTAATTAGCGGTTGCTTTAACTGCAAAGAATCAAAGATGAAAGTAGGGGATATCCTTTCTAATAGCGAATCGGCCTATTATTCTCCTGCCTTAGCATCCAAACTTTATAAAACCCTTTATCCAGATGCTTATTTTTCTTTCCTTGATGGGGATGATTACGATTCTTTATATCCTGAATTAGCCTATAGGGCTGCAAATACATATCTAGATGAAAAATATGGCGAGATAAACAAAGAAGCCGCATTATGTTTCCTTTTGTTTGCTTCTTTTGCTATTAAAAGAAGAATAACTAACTGTGGCACCCTTTTCCTAGATGAACCTCTTGCTAATGAAATCGGAGATAAATTAGATAGCTATGCAGAAGAAGAAATTAAGCCTACATATAAAATTAAAAACATCCAGGAATGCTTTTATTCATTCGGTCAAATAAAGTTCAAATATAAATTCTCGATAATATCTTCGATTGAATATGAAGATGATGGATTTATAAAGATGACCATAATGACTTTTAATGAAGCTAATTTCACCTCATATGAAGATGGAACTATTTTCTATTGTCTTCCAAGAATCAAAAGAGCAGTGATGGATACTAAATTTGTATTTAGATTCAAGGCTGATTCTTCTTTTGATTTGAAATATCATAACAAGGTAGTCAATTCGGTTGAATTATCTCCAACAAATAATGGGAATGAATTCGTATTATGGATAAATGCCGGCTATTCAAAACAAAGGAAAGCCTATTTAGTAAAAGATGCCGAAATAGTAGTTCCTGATCATATATTAAATGAAAAGAAAGTTAGGATTGCATCAGTTAATTCGAATATACCAAATTCATCTAGCATAAGAGATTATATTTGCCTTGACGAGAATATTAGGCCTAATGACATGGTTTATTTGACTTCTAAAAGCAAGACTCCAGTCAAAGTAATTTCCATTAGGGAAGTCTATCCATCTAGTTTGCCTTTGCCTATAGATACCTATGGCAAGATTTTTAAGAAAAAAGACTGATTTTTGCCGAATTTAATTTAAATTTTTGCTTCTAGGTATAGAATAACTTCTTATGAAAAAGCAAAAGAAGACATTACAGCAAAAAATAAATTATAGGAAATACCATCAACCGAATAGGTTTATTTACTCATTCCTTAAAAGGTTAGTAATCGATAAAATTCTAGCTCCTAAATATAACATCCATTATGAAATAATAGATGATATCAATAAAGAAAAAGGCCCTTGTTTCCTTATATTTAACCATCAATCTAGAATTGATTATGTCTGGAATGTGCAGGCAACTTACCCTAGAAGGCTAAATTTTGTTACTGGATATAATGAATTCTTTAGGTCGCATTTGCACTTCATCCTTAAATTAGCAAACGCCATACCAAAGAAGAACTTTACTATCGATATGCCTGCGATGAGGGCGATTGATAGCATTATTAAGCAAAATGGGGTAGTTTGTTTTTCTCCTGAAGGAATGTCTTCAATTTCAGGTCATAACCAGCCAGTCGTCTCTGGAACTGGCAAATTCATTAAACATTATGGGATACCAGTATATTTCTTGCATACCGAAGGTGCTTTCTTGACTAATACAAAAGCTTGCCTAGATGAAAGAAAAGGAAGGATAAATGCAAAATTAAGCATCCTTTTTAGTAAGGAAGATCTAAAGAATCTAAGCGCAGATGAAATAGAAGACAAAATAAATCTAGCCCTTACCCATGATGATTATGAATGGAATAAAATTAACAAAATCCATTATGAAACTCATGGCCATATTGCTAAAGACACACATTATATTTGCTATAAATGTCCTAGCTGTGGCGAAGAATTCTCCATGGTCGATACTGATGATACAATCTATTGCTCTAAATGTGGCTGCGGGGCCAAAATAGATGATACTTATTCCTTATCCCCATTAACTAAAGAATCGGTTTTGCCTACGACTTTATCCAATTGGTTTGATTTAGAAAGAAAAGCCGTTTACAAAGAAATAAAAGATAACCCTAATTACGAATTCAAGGAACACGTTAAATTAGGAAAACTTGACCCTTATAAAACCTTAAAGGATATGAAGACTGCCATTGTCTGTGGGGAAGGGGAGATAACTATTAACCACGAAGGGCTCTTCTACAACGGGACAAAGGATAACGAACCATTCTCATTTAAACTCGATTATGATGAGATAAATACATTTGGCATGCCTACCGATACAAGCTATTTGGCATTGTATCATGCAGGTAATTACTATGATTTATATCCAACTAGGCCAACTAGCATTAAAATGCTTCTATTAGTAGAAGAGATGCATAGGTTACACGTAAATAAGTGGAAACCACTTAAAAACGAAGCCTGGATATATCAAGATTAGTTATTTCTTTAATTCAGTTATGGCTTTAGAAATCTTATCAAGGTATCTACCTTCATAATTTTCTATTTGTCCTTTATCGCATAAAGAAGCTAGATTTGGATCAATTGGCAAATAATCTACATTCTTAATGTCATAAGTAGCAGCAAGCTGCTCAATATTAGCTTTTCCAAATGGATAGATCTTTTCACCACAATGTGGGCATTCGCAATAAGACATATTGGAAACTATCCCTAGTACAGGGACATCCATCATCCTTGCCATTCTTAAAGCCTTCTCTACGATTAAAGATACCAAATCCTGAGGAGAAGTAACGATAACAATCGCATCGACTGGGATATATTGGAAAACAGTAAGAGGGACATCTCCTGTTCCTGGCGGCATGTCTATATATAATTCATCAACATCCCCATAATCGACATCGGAGAAGAATTGCTGGATTAAAGAGGATATAACTGGTCCTCTCCAGATGACAGGTTCGGCTTTATCATCAGTTAATTCGTTTAATGATATTGTCTTGATGCCAGTTTTTGATAATACTGGGAAAATAGTAGTTTCAGTTCCGGTAGCCATTTCATTAATTCCAAAAATAGTTGGAATAGATGGACCAGTGACATCAGCGTCCATCAAGGCTACATTCTTGTTTTCCCTTCTAGCGTTGACTGCAAGTAAAGAAGTGGTAAGAGATTTTCCTACCCCGCCTTTGCCAGATACAACTGCAATAATCTTTTTGATGCTAGAACCTTCATGTGGCTTTAACTTTTCAATTTTTCTTTCTGCGCATTCTTTTGAACAAGATGAACAGTTTCCGTCGCAATTACTCATTTCTTCCTACCTTCTAATATTATGTTTTTTAGATGGAAAATTAATTTCCTTCTAGTGATAATCCCCTCGAATTCGCCTTTTTTGTTAACAATAGGGACGAAATTCTGATTGGCAATAAGATCGACCAAATCGGAAACCTCAGATTCAATCGGGGCACATATTATTAGTCGTTCGGTTTCAATAGAAGTAAGTGGCGACTTAAGTGCCTTTTCAAGTGAATTTGATTCCATGATGCTCTTTAAGATATCTAGAGTAGATAAAGAATAAAGATATCTACCAGATTCCCTTTCTAGAACTGGAATCATGGTGAAGTGTGATTCGCTTAGCTTTTTGTAGCATTCTTGCAAATCCATGTCGTTATAAAGACAAGTTACTTTGTCTTTGCTAGTCATTAATTCTTTTGCTTTCATGTCTTTATTATAACCAATTTATAAATAATAAGTAGGGGGGTTGACAAAGGTAGTAAACTATTTTTGTATGTTAGAAGTATTTTTAGATGCATTAATTGATTCGGCTAAAATATTAGCCTTCGTGTTTGTCTTCCATTTCCTCTTTTCTTTTGTTGAAGATAAAGTCGTTAAAATATTAGAAGGGAAGAAAAGATTAGGCCCTGTAGTAGGAAGTGCATTCGGACTTATCCCAGAATGTGGGACTTCTATTGTTGCTTCTTCTTTATTTGGGCATGGCCATATAAGTATTGGGACATTAGTCGCTGTATTCTTATCTTGCTCAGATGAAGCCTTGCCAATACTATTTTCTTCATTTTCATCAACATGGTATATGTCTTTTGTCCTAATTGGATTAAAGCTAGGTATTGCTATCATAATTGGATTAACGACTGATTTAATATTCTTCAAATTCAATTCAAATATAGATGAACATCTAGAAGAATGCGATCATGATGAAGAGGTTCACCATGGGTGCTGCGGACATGAAATTGAAGGTAATGGCAACAAATGGAAAGAGCATCTATTACACCCATTGCTACATTCGTTAAAAGTATTTGGAATTGTATTTGTCCTTAATTTCATATTTGGGACCATTATTTATTATGTAGGGGAAGACAATATATCTAATTTCCTTGTTTCTAATTTTGCTTTATCTCCATTGCTAGCTACATTAGTTGGACTAATTCCAAACTGTGCTTCAAGTGTCCTTCTATCGACTTTATACATACAGGGGGCGCTTCCTTTTGGGGCTTTGCTATCTGGATTATTAGTAAATGCAGGATTAGGAATGCTTATGTTATTTAAAAATAAGAGCAAATTAAAAGAGGCTTTAATCGTCTTAGCAATCTGCATTGCCTCTTCTTTGATATTTGGCTATGCCTTCTTGTATGTATTTTGATTAGATTAGGAACTATAATTTATCCATGGCTAAATATAGAAAGAAATACATATCAAGAAAACATTCCTCCCTTAGATTAAATAGAAGCGGAGAAGATATTGATATGCTTAATGAAAGAAGATATGAAGAAAAAGGAAGTGGGGCTTATTCCACTTCCTATAAAAACCATATCGACGGGGCTTAATTCATTCCTTCTAGATATTCTATAATCGATTCGATTCCCTCGTTTATTTCTTGCTTGTTCATATCAGATTCAACTGGAATATGGATTAAGAGGGAATTTTTATTTCTAGTAAGGGAAAGATAATAAATCTCATTGCATATAAATCCGCCAGGATCTAATCCTAAACTAGTATTTATTCCTTTTGATGCAAGATATTGTTCAATGCAACTAGGGTTTAGACTGGACATGATGCTTTTTGGACCATCTACGATTATTGGCTCATTTGTTTTGCTTACCCCATCATTATCTGGTATAGAAGCATTCATGTTGTTATAGGCATATTGCTCAAGCAAAGGACAATGGGTATAGGGGGAAAGATTGAATATCAAGACATGGTCAGGATTATATTCTTCATATGCCTTAATGAATTCTTCTTTGGCCCTTTTATAGGAAACAGGTAAAACAATTCCTTTAGAATTACCCTTCGCAAAATCCTTGACAACCGTTTCACTTGGATTAACAGGATGAGCTGCAAAAGGGGAAAAACCGACAAATAACACTTTCATGTTGTCTCTCCTTATGTTCGTGTTTTTATTTTAACGCGAATAGTAAAATGTTGTTAGGGAATTTTTATTTCAAGTCTAATTTATATACCTTGATGGCGTTATCTCTCATTAGTTTTTTATATGTAGAATATTCAATATTTGCATTGTTATTGAAGTAAGGAAGATACATCGGATTATCTAAAGTATTTAATCCATCAATTGGATTATCACTTCCAAACATAATCCTATCTTCCCCGATTTCATTTAATACCCTTATTGTTTTGTCTATATTTACCCAAGCCGTGTCGGCATAGATATTGCTAACTCTTTTCATTACTTCAATCGCGACTTTATTATCCGAGCATAGTTCTAGATGGGCGGCGATAAAGTTGATGTCTTTATTTTCTTTCGCTACTTTTTCTAATTCCAAAATCGAAGAAAATTCATCATAAGCCGTATGGACCAATATAGGTAAATCCAACTCTCTAGCTAATCTAATCCAAGGGATAAGCTTTCTAGAAGTTATCTTTAATTTCTCACAGTAGGGGTGGAATTTAAGGCAATAGATATATTTCTTGTTTTCTTTTATGTAATTTATTAGTTCTTCATTAGGCAACTCAAAAAATGGCCTAAACCATACTCCAGTGCCTATATGTCCCTCATGATTTTTAGCAAAATTAACTGCTTGCTTTAAACAAACTAATGTTGATTTGCCTACCTTACATCTAGTTTTTACTGATGGAAATTCGGCTGCATCGGCATTGCTAATCAAAGAAAAATCAATGTTATGCGATTTATTTGATTCAATGATAAAATTGCCACATTTTCTTAAACTAGGCCAACTTGCTAAATGGGCATGTGCATCGATAAAACTAAATTCTTCCATTCTTACCTTCTTGCTACTAAATGTTTTAAAATCATTTGCATTTGTTTTTCATCAATCCCGTTATTGGAATTGTTGTTATATATAAAATCTGCATCCACTTTATGTGGTTCAACATATTTTATATGCATTGGCTTAACTGAGGTAAGGTATTGCTCTACAATTGATTCAAGGCTTCTTCCACGTAACTTCATATCTCTAATTATTCTTCTAGAGATTCTTACATCAGGATCAGCATCGACATAAATAATGAAATCATAATATTCCTTAGGTATTTGTAATGTCATGATGCCTTCGACTATGACTATATCTTTAGGTTCGAATGGAACTGTTTCTTTTTTTCTTGTATGTGTAACAAAATCATATTGGGGAACTTCAATTGCTATTCCCTTTTTGATTTTCTTTAAATCTTCCATGAATAATTCTTGGTCTAATATAGAAGGGTCATCATAATTTAGAAGACCTCTTTCTTCAAAAGGAAGAGCAGATTGGTCTTTATAGTAATTATCATAAGATAAAATAGATGATTCATAAGGTAACAAGGCATTAAGTGCCCTGGATATATAGGTTTTTCCAGAACCGGAACCACCGGAGATTGCTATTAAATAAGGCATAAGTAACCCTCCGATTCGTTATTTTACAATTAGATAAGCTATTTTGTTAGAAAAAAGTGTTGCCCTTCTAGCAGAAATGCTTAAAATTACATTGCCTTGGGGTGTAGCCAAGTGGTAAGGCATGGGTCTCTGAAACCCACATACGCTGGTTCGATCCCAGCCACCCCAACCACCTGAACTTAGGACTTTGATGCCAAACGTGTCAAAGCTTTTTTCTTTTATCTAAGGGAAATAGATATACGGAATTTCTAGAATGCTGCATAAAATATTTCAAAAAGATACTTTTATTAATACATGGGTCGCTTATTTTTGGCAACAAAAAGCCCCATCAATAGATGAGGCCAGTTTGATAT
>JALEUF010000169.1 GCA_022781015.1 Caryophanales bacterium | reverse complement strand
TTAGTCAAATTAGTCGTATATGGAATATATTTCTCCTTACCGTTTTTTATCATTAAGTCAGTAATGGTAGGGAATTCCATCGGGATAGATAAGTTTGTTCAAAGTGGGTTTGCCACTGCTTTTGCTTCGGCTGCAGTATGCTGGGTTCCTACTCCAGGGGGAACTGGGGGAATTGAAATGGCTTTTGCAATTGTTGCTAGAGCCGTGACTGGTGAATCCAATATAGATCACGTAGTTATATCCTTATTATGGAGAGCATTAACTTATTATCTAATGATGATTTTATCTTTAATCTCCGTAATAGTATTTGAAATCTCCTATAACCGTAAATTAGATAAAGATAATAAGAAAGATATTATTAAGGATAAATAAAAAAGCGAGACTATCTCTCGCTGTGGGTGGACCCCTTCCGGCGTCCTATCAAAGGGATTACCCTTCGACTCCTAAATTATAACTACTAATAGGTTAGCAGTCCACTAACCTATTATTTTTTATCGTTATTCTGTGGATTACGTTTAATTGAAGCCCATTTAACCTTCTTTTTGCTAGTCCCATCAGTCACGCTGAAGCCATAGACAATCATGGCGAAAGCCCCTAGCCAAATACCTTTCCTAGCATCTTTATACCAATTCTTCCCTAATATCTTTCTATCTAGATATACCCCTAGCCAAGATTGATATGTCCATAATATATAGAATAACCCCAAGGCAATTAATCCTGCTATTAAGGTCCACTTAATAGTTAAGAAAGCTGTTCCCTCTAATCCAGGAGTAAACCTCCAGGAATAAATATGGATACCACCTGCTTCTAATCCCAAGGTAATAAAATAAAAAGCTAGATAAATCGGTATAGAAATTGATAAGGCCAAAGGAAGAGGGACAAAAGAAAGCTGGCACCACATATCTAGATAAGTTAGCTTTCCTGTTTTAAAAAACATTCCAAGCAGTTTCATCCCCTCTCCGAAATATAATTTATTCAAGGCATTGGCCATCCTGGCATTCCTATTGGCAGAATCCTTTCTAGATGAAGGCTGATCCTCATATACAATGGCTTCTGGAATGTAATTGATATGGTATTTGCCTAACATCCTCTTAACGGCAAATTCAGCATCATCTATCCCAGAAAGTGCATCCCAGCCGCCAATTTCTTTTAATACCTTTGTAGTAACCATCATTCCAGCCCCGGAAATCATGGAATTCCAATTCATTCTCTCCCTGAAATTACATGCTAATCTAGAATCTCTAGCATAATAGCAGCTAGATACGGAACTCCATAGATTTTGTCCCATATTGGATGGGGCTTCATGTGCCCTAGCAATATTGACTCCTTCTAAGATTGCATCATTCATCCTTAGTAGGAATTCAGGACATGGCAAATTATCCGCATCAAATTTGATGACCGCATCATATTTATCTGCTTCCAAAACCTTTTCGATAAGTAACTTTATTGGATAGGCTGCCCTCTTTTTATTTGGATCTTCGCAAAATCTTTCATAGACAATCGCTCCAGCTTCTTTTGCTAGTTTATATGTAGAATCATTACAATTATCCGCGCAAACATATACATCATATAAATCCCTAGGATAATCAATGTTATTAAGCAAATTATTTACCGAATTAGATATGACAGATTCTTCATTATGGGCAGGGATAATAATAGCAAATCTATTTTTAGCTTCGTGTTTCTTGAATTTCTTCGGCTTTAAAGGGGCAAATAAAATAAATATGACTTGAAAGGAAAGAAGCAAGAACAAGAAAAGAAAAACTAGTCCAATCAAAATAGTCAGTACAATAAAAGCAATATCCATAAATCTCCAATCAAAAAAAGACCCTTTCTATTATAGTAGCAAGGGTCAATTATTACTATTAAATCTAGATATTAATAGTTAGTTGCATTTAATTCGAAGAAAGCCTTTGGATGTTTGCAGACTGGGCAGATTTCAGGGGCATATTTGCCAACGACAATGTGTCCGCAGTTCCTGCATTTCCAAACAGCAACATCATTAGATACGAATACTACTCCAGTCTTGACTGAATTTAGTAATTTCTTATATCTTTCCTCGTGACGCTTTTCGATTTCGGCGACTAATCTAAATTTAGCAGCGATTTCTTTAAAACCTTCGCTTTCTGCAACACGGGCAAACTCAGGATACATTTCAGTCCATTCATAATTTTCCCCATTAGCAGCTTCTTCAAGGTTTTCTTCGGTTGACTTGATATCCCCGCCTTCAAGATATTTGAACCACAACTTAGCGTGTTCTTTCTCATTGTCAGCAGTTTCTAGGAAGAGGGCGGCTATTTGTTCATAGCCTTCTTTTTTGGCCTTAGAAGCAAAGTAGGTATATTTATTCCTGGCTTGGGATTCACCTGCAAAGGCTTGCATAAGGCATTGTTCGGTTTTAGATCCTTTTAATTCCATAATTATTTTCCTTTCGATAACTTTATTATAGATTATTTTTTATTTTCTTAAAGCAAAATGCTTCCTATTCTTTTGCTTTTATATAGGAAATATATTCTACATTTTCCTCGCTAGAAGCTACATCTAGTAGGAAATCATATACTTTTTGCCTTAATTCCTTTTTCCTTTCTGGAATTGATAAGGCCATATTAGGAAAAAATGGTTTAGAGACGTGTATAGTAGGAAGAGGTGGTTTATCCTTAAATATCTTTCTAGGACGATAGGTAGTACAAATCGCGACTACTGGGGTTCCTAGTTCACTTGGATAGATAAAGCTAGAATCAGGAAATGGACGGATATGGGTTGAATAAGGCCAGATATGGGCTTCAGGGAATATCATTATCCCACATCTTTGCTTAATTCTATATTTAATAGCATCGACGAATTTGGCAGATTCAACTCCATTTTCTGGAGTAGGGATGCATCCTAGCATGCTTACTAGCCACCTAATCCCAGATATTGAAGTCGAATCTTGGTTAGCTACTATATAAGTCCTTTTGCCCCTAGAAACCAAAGCCTGGGCGATTAAGGCATCGGTAATTGAAGTATGGTTGCCATAGAAAAAGACACCACTATTCATGATGCCCCTAATACGTTTATTTCCCTTTACCTTATAATGGAAAACAAATTTAAGTACTAACCAAATGATAGGAAGGGCGATTATATAATAGAAAAACCAGGCAAAGGCACGATAGAAGATATTCTTATGGACATATTTATAGTTCTCTGGAAGTGGCTTTCTTTTTATTTTAGTCCCCGAGAATTCATCATTTAGGGGATCTTTATAATAGACGATTTTCTTTGGTTTCATTTTATTTATTTTGTTTTTCTTTATATTTCATGATTGTTTCTAGGAACATGTTTTCCATTTTGTTCATCGAAGTAGCAAAATCAAATCTTTTGGCAAATCCTAGATAAGAATCGGCACATTGTTTTCTTTCTTGTTCATGGTCTAGCCAATAATCGATTTTAGAGGCTAGGTCTTTAGAATTGCCGTGCTTGAATATATTGCGTTCATCGATAGCGAAAGAAGAAACGCTAGATAATTTGGAATCAGTCAAAACCGGGCAAATGCCGACTGAAATGGCCTCAAGACAAGACACTGGCTCGATATCAACCCTGCCGACATGGCAATATAAATCAGCTAGATTCAATATCTTTACCATGTCTTCCCTAGAATGAAATCCTAGTACAGGTGGGTTCACGCAGTATTTATGTCCCCACTTCCTTATCTTGTTTTCAAGTGGACCAGCTCCAGGAAGAATAAGAATTATATCTTTCCTGTGCTTAGAATATTTCATGGCCTTTACTAAGACTTTATGGACCTTTTCTTTTGAATATCTAGCCGTATAGACGATTACATATTTATTTTCTAATTCTACTGGACGGGTTTGTTCTATCCTTTTGAAATAGCTTTGTATCCCATTAGATATTACATATCCTTTCCCATGGAATTTATTCTTCTTCTCAAATAAATCATGGATAAACTGGGACGGATAATGGATTGCATCGACTTTAGAGAATAATTTCTTATAAAGGAATTTATATAATCCATCATTGATAACTTCAAAATGGTCTAGTCCGAAATGGTTTGTAAAATTCTCGGCTTGGGTATGTAAACTTGCCGTGCAAGGTATACCCATGGAATGTGCTATATCAACAACCGCGCAAGATAAAAATCCACAGAAATTAAAATGGACGATATCTGCCCCGGTCAAGGCTTCTTTTACTATATCCATATCCTTAGTAGAAGAAAGCACTACCCCATTCTTTTTTACATAATTATTGAAAGCGCCGAAGTCAACTGGATGGACGACATAATATCCTTCTTTCCCAATTTTATCTTTATCTGGACAGACTATACGAACAGTATGTCCTTTTTCCTTCATGGCCCTAATAACATTCATGGTGGCGATAGTCGTGCCGTTATTTTCTTCACCTAGCACATCGCAAACAAAAGTAATAGTCATAATTAATTTTTCCTACGTGTATTTTACATAAGATAAGTTAGTTCTTCTACTAGTTTTACTGATACAGGGTTGATTAAACTACAAATGGATACAATATGTATAAATATAATAATTAGGTATATATAAGGATAAATTCTCATTGCTAGGGACTTTTTTTAAAAAACTAACACTTGCAACTATATTTATCTAAGAGTATATTAATCAAGCCGAAAGGCAAAGCATCGCGGGATGGAGCAGCTTGGTAGCTCGCCAGGCCCATAACCTGGAGGTCGGTGGTTCAAATCCATCTCCCGCAACCACTTGCACATTATGCCGGAACTAAATAAATTCCGGTTTTTATTTACTTTTCGCTAAGTTGTATACACTTTGTAGACAACTGAACATTTTTATGTTATCGTATTTTCATGACAAAACATTCAATAAGATATTTTTTGAATAAAAAAGTTCGTGCAATCTGGGATGAAGAGAACTCTAAATGGTGGTATTCGGCAGTCGATATTGTTTTTGTTATTACAGATTCTAATAATCCCCGTATTTACTGGAACGCCTTAAAAAGAAGACATCCTGAGATGAATGCATTTTGTAGACAACTTAAAATATATGCCGATGATAATAAACAATATCTATCAGATGTAATCGATGAAAACGGTATACGCAAGTTGCGTTTTATTATACGTTCTTCGATAAACCTAGAATTCGAAGGCTGGATTAATGGGAGTTTGGATCCTATTGACGAACAAAGCAAAAGAAAAGCATATCAGCTTTATAAAACAAACTTGATTAATGAAGATGAAGTCGGGAAAAC
>JALEUF010000128.1 GCA_022781015.1 Caryophanales bacterium | reverse complement strand
CATAGAATTGAATTCTATCAGGAGTGGGGATGGGAAAATCAAAAGGAAACCATTGAAAGAGAACTTGCTTTAGCACATTCTTGGGGATTTAATGCGATTAGGATCCTGATGCAGCTAGAAATATATATTGACCAACACGATTCATACATGTCCCATATCGAAGAGATTTTAGAAATTGCCCATAAGAATTCCATCTATGTAATGATTTGTTTTGGCAATGACTGCGTTGTTCAAAAACAAAATTATTCCTGGCCAGTATATGGACCCCAATCTTTTGATTTTGGTTATCACGGAGGAAGAAAAAAGTCACCCCATGTAGTTATGGATGCTCCTGGATATAACTTAATTGATGAAAAGCCATATGAAGAAAAATTTTATGAGATGATTAAAGAAATCATTACCAAACACAAAGATGATGAAAGAGTTCTTTTATGGGATATGTATAACGAACCAGGCAATTCTAGAAGGGGCATGATGTCATTCCCATATCTAGAAAAGGCTTTTGAAGTTGCTAGGGAAATCAATCCAAGTCAGCCTTTGACTGCTTGTTGCTGGAGTTATGACGAAGCAACTTTAAAACCATATAAAGAAATTGAAATAAAGGCGTTAGAGATGTCTGACGTCATTTCTTATCATTGTTATTTAAAATCTCCTGACTGCATGAAAGTCAGCCAATATTTAATGGATACCTACGATAGGCCTATGTTTAATACAGAATGGCTACATAGGATTTGGCATAATGATGTCTTTGATTTATTCCCATATTTCAAGAAAGAAAATATCGGTTGCTTTAACTGGGGATTTGTAACAGGCAAGCAACAAACTAGGGAACCTTGGGAATGGCTTTGGAATGCCTATGATAAAGGTAAGGGAAAAGATTGGGATTTTACCAAGTGGCAACATGATTTAGTCAGGCCAAATCTTAGACCCTACGATCCTAAAGAATATGATGTTATTAAAGAAGTAACTACTGAAGCCGATAAGGAATGGGAAGAAAAAAATAAATAGCAATCCCATTTAAAGACATGTCTATAAATATTGAAAAGATAATTAATTCCGATTTCATCACGTATGAAGGGAATAGTTTCAGAGTTTGCTTTTGTTCTAACGGGGCATCAATTTATTCATATTCTTATAAAGGTCATGAATGGTTTTTCTCTCCATTAGATAAATCCCTATTCCTTAATTCAAAAGGATTTTACGGGAAGACGCTTGGACCAATCGCAGGGAGATATAAATTAAATAATAAGGTTATCTGCCATGGGGGAGATAATTCGATTTCTTTCATGGAATTTGAATATACGTATTCAATAAATGAAGATGATTTTGAAATAGAATTTAGATTAAGTCTAGACAAAGAAAATACTTTCTACGGGAACCATTGTAGCTACATAGTCACCTATAAAGTAAATGAAAACGGAGAGATATTAATTCAATACAAAATAAAAGCTAAGGAAGATACATATGCCTCTTTATCTTTGCATTCATATTTTAATTTCCTAGAAGAAGACGTTAGGAATTTAAAAGCTAAAATAGAAGCAAATGAAGTATCTATTTTAAACGATGATTTAAGCATCAAAGAATTTAACAAAATCGGAATGGCTTTTGATTTTAAAAATCCAAAATTATTAAAAGAAACCTATGTAGAAAAAGAGAATTTAACCACACGGGGTCATTATCTTAAAGGAGTTAATTATCCTGTAAGAATAGAGGATAAAAGATGTGCCCTGGAAATTGATTCGTCTTTCCCTAGTGCTTTAATATATCTAAATTCTGCTCCAGTTGGAGTTATAGGATTAAATAACCAAAAAGAAAAGCAATTCTCTTGCTTTGTCTTTGAACCTGAAATAGATCCAGAAAATAAAGATGAATTGCTTATTAAATCGAATACGTTTAAATCTAATTGGATAAAGTTATCTTTCTTCAATAATTAGAATATTGTCTTTTCAGTCCAACTATCGAATAAGTGAACCTTATTTTCTTTAAAGCCGAACTTCATATCGGCTCCTTCTTTAATATCTAATTCAGAAGAAACCTTAGACAATATATCTTTGCCACCGAAATCAAAATGAACATAAGATTGATCGCCAAGAAGTTCGCATAAACTAATCTTAGATTCAAATGAATCCATTTCTTCATTAGGAACTATATCTTCTGGACGGATACCAAATAATATTGGGTGGCTCTTACCTTTATTAACTTCTTCTAGACTAGAAATATGTTCTTTTAAGGCCAAGATATATTCATGGTTTTCAATGTCGATTAACTCCTCTTTCTTCTTAAATAATTTCTTTTGGCTTGTTTTCAGTTCGTTTTGTCTAGTTAATAGTTCCTTAGCCAAAGGAAGTGCTTCATTTTGTCTAACTAATTCAGCCTTATAGAAATCATCATGAAGCTTAATTTGTTCTTTGGTTAACTTAATCTTCTTTCCGTCATTAAAAATAACGACCCCGTTATCGTATTTGGCTTCTAAAACATTCATCGCAGGAGAGCCAATAAAGGTTGCAACGAATAGATTAGATGGATGCCTATATATTTCAGCAGGAGTTCCGATTTGTTGGATATAGCCTTTCTTCATGACAACAATACGGTCTGCCATAGTCATGGCTTCTATTTGGTCATGAGTAACATAAACAGTTGTGGCCCCAATGGCTTTGTGGAGACGAATGATTTCGCTTCTCATCGTAACCCTTAATTTTGCATCTAGATTAGAAAGAGGTTCATCCATAAGGAATAATCTAGCGTTCCTCACAATTGCTCTGCCTAAAGCTACACGCTGCCTTTGCCCACCAGATAATTCCTTTGGCTTTCTTTGCAAATATTCTTCTATTTCAAGAATTCTAGCAGCTTCATGCACTCTTGCTTCTATTTCTTCTTTTGGTAAATGTCTTACTTTCAAGGAGAAAGCAAGATTATCAAATACGGTCATATTTGGATAAAGCGAATAACTTTGGAATACCATGGCTATATCTCTATCTTTAGAAGAAAGATCGTTACAATACTCACCATTTATATAAAGCTCGCCACTAGAAATATCTTCTAGTCCTGCAATCATTCTTAAAGTAGTAGATTTGCCACATCCAGAAGGACCAACAAAAACAACGAATTCCTTCTTTCTTATCTTTAGATTGAAATCAATAACCGCATGTACTTTTTTGTTATAGACTTTGTTTACATGCTTTAGTTCAACATAATCCTCTTTTAAATCGGGGTCAGGAAGAGCTTCTTCTTTTTTGATATCTTTTTCTTCTAATGGAAGTGTAGGTTCTATCTTCTTATTCATAAATATATAAACCGCCTTAGGTAAATATTAAAGAAGATAAAGGAAAGTAAAAAGTCGAATCGAAGTGGAAAAATACCGCTTTAGTTTGTCTTTTTTATTTATTTTCCTTATTGGAATCTTCTTCTTTTTCCTTTTTTATATCCCAAGGTAAATCATATAAAGACCAGGATGGGTGTTTTTGTTTGACTAAGGCAACATCTTCTTCTAATAATTTCTTTTCGATAGGTGCAACATTGTTAGCAACACTCTTATAGACTTTATCAGTCTTATCGATAGCAAAATTAGCTTCGGTTTCGCTATCTTCGATTAATCCAGATATCAATAAATAACACCTTAAGGCAGAAGGAGTGGAAATGGATGAGATATATTTCCTATCTTCATCTTCAAAGGAATCATAAAGTTCCTTTCCTTGAGGGAAATTATAAGTAAATAGCAATGACAATTTGAAAGTCTTTGCTTCTCTGATTAATGATTTGGATAGACCCTTTTCTGAAGCTATAGCCTTATCTAATACCTTTATAGCGTCTTTTATCGATCCTTTTGATAATAAGGAATATACGGTTACGTTATTTAAGACATAGGTAAAATCAGTTACTTCATCATAAACTGGGATATCAGGAAGTTCTTTTCCTAATAAACTAGCTTCTTCAGCTAGAAGCATATTGTTATAAGCGACTTTATTGACTGGTTTAGATAGAAGCATCATTAAATAGCCGTCGGTTATAGAATCTAGTCTAAATGGAAGATAATCATAAATTATTATCATTCCCCCAACAGTCAAAATTACTAATGAAAGGATTTGGATCCAGCCAAAGCTAGGTGTTTTTCTAGCTAAGTTAGTACCGACGGAAAATAAAACAACCAAAACAATAAGTTCAATTAGATAGAATAGAATTGGAAAGGAAATATAGGCACCTAATCTAGATTTTTCTTTATCCTTAGGGGCAACTTTTGTTTCTCCAGTTAGTCCATCAAATTTAACATATCCAAACTTCTTTTTGCCTTCTTTGGTAGTTTTGACTCCTAAACCTAAGATTGACCAATAAACAACCCTATACTTGCCTATTCTAGCCCCTAATAGGTGGCCTAATTCCATTAAGACGGAATTTAGCAAGATGCCAGCAACAATTCCAATAAATACTAACAAAATAGAATTGATTGGCAATGAGTTACCAACATTAGAAACTATAGGTCTTATCCAAATTAAACCAACCAAAATAGCAATCCCAAACATTAGGACATAAGCCACAAAGGCAGCGAAATCGTTCTTTTTCATTAAAAAGCCTCCCTAAGAAGTAGGCAAATAGTGTTTGTTATCATTAATTTTGCCTAGTGATTGTTAACAGCCAATCACACGTGTTCTGTTAAATCTAGGTAAATGCATCGAACTTTATCGACGAAGATTATTATATTCATTTAATTTAAAAAGTCATTAGAAGAAATTGTTTCTTTATTCAAACTGTGAATTCTTAAACTAAATTCCGTTTTTTCTCAAAATCCTGCTTTTAGTCTGAGAATAGTATAATTTTCATGTCCTGCTGGCCAAAAAAGGAGGTTTAAAATGTCACATTTAAAAGAAGCAGACAGGAAGAAAATTAACT
>JALEUF010000127.1 GCA_022781015.1 Caryophanales bacterium | reverse complement strand
GCTTAATGCCTCTTGGTATGTTGGGGATACTCTCATCATGCATTCGCAAGAGAATATCGGTTTCTTATCAATGTTAATGAATACTCTTGTCTATGCATGGGTAGGGGGATTAATTTGCTCGGTTGTACCTGCAATTACTGCCTATATTACATCTAAATATAAATATAAGATCTGTACGGTCATAAATGTTGTATTCACCTTAATGCTATCGATCCCGATCGTCGGTGCATTGCCTAGTGAATTAACTTGGTTAAGGCAATTAGGGTTATTCGATAGCCTTTGGGGAAACTTCCTACGTTTCTTCTCTGGGGCAGGTATGTATTACTTTGTCTATTATGCCTTCTTCTCTTCCTTGTCTAATACATATAGGGAAGCAGCTGAAATAGATGGTGCGAATGACTTCACGGTCATGTTCCGTATCTATTTCCCGATGGCTATAAAAACTATTGGAACGGTCTTCCTAATCCAATTCATTGCCTTATGGAACGACTGGCAGGCGACAATGCTATATCTTCCAACCCATCCAACATTAGCTAGGGCGGTATATGAAATGTCTCTAGCTAAATCTGACATTGGGACAGGGACTGAAAAGTTCTTATTGCAAACTACCCCTCTAAAGATTACGGCTTCGATGATATTAGCGGTTCCAATCACAATCATATTCGTTATTTTCAGGAATAAACTCATGGGCAATGTCTCTGTGGGTGGATTAAAAGAATAAAAGGAGTATCAACAAAATGAAAAAAGCAAAAGCGTTATTCACACTGGCAACTTTATCCATTCTTGGGCTTTCTACTATTTCTAATTCCGTTTTGGAAACAAAAGGGGAAGAAGTCTCCATAAATAATCTAGATGTAGAAGATTCCTATAACATTGGAGATTTATTATTTATTTCCAAGGATGTAACTCTTTCTAAAGATGGCAAGGATACAAAAGTTACCGCTTCTTATCTTACTTATCCAAATGGATCTTCTAAATCTGCTTCTTCTTATAAATTAGATAGTTATGGCAAATATACCCTTTTATTAGTAGGGGAAGACAAGATTACTTACACCAAATCATTCTCTGTCTTTAAAGATGTCTATACTTTTGGCGGGGATAAATCTTCTATCGATTATGGCTCTCTTAATCCCCAATTTGCCTCTAGCGGATATCCTTATGGATTAAAAGTTGGCTTGACTGAAGGCGATACATTTACTTTCTCTAAGCCAATAGATTTATCAAAATCCAAATACCAAAAATTAATCATGTGGAATGTCAAGGATATCGGAGTCAATCCTAGTGTCCATTCCATTACAGTCCGCGTTACCGATGCTTATGATCCTGAAAATTATTTTACTATTACAAATAGCAAAGGCTCCTATTATTATGAAAACTATATCTCTGCTGGATTTAACGGAAGTAGAATTGCCGGCTTATCTAAAGATGACTCTGGCACGATTACAATCGATTCAACAAATTACCGTATTAGTCCAACTGGCGGTACTTCCATAACTGGCAATAACCCTACATCGAATGTTTATAACAACGTCTCCTATTATTTGGATACTTCTAATCCAAGCAATTACCGTATCTATGCCGAAAATGACCAAGCTAGAAACTATGCCTTAGTCAGTGAATTAAATAATCCAAGCATATATCCTGATACAAATTTTGCCGGTTTTAAGACTGGTTTAGTCTATATCTCTCTTACTGCAACTGGATATAGTGGAGTAGATAGCGCTCCTATTGAAATCGGTGAAATCGGCGGAATAAAAGGCGAAAGCCTTAATCCAATGGATTACTATAAGGATGAGATTAATCCAATAATTGATTTAAATGCCAAAAAGAAAGCAAACGTTGTCGGTGGGCTTGAAATCAAGATTCCAGAAGCCAAGGCTTTTGATGAAACTGCCCTTTCTGGAGACTTAAAGAAGACTGTCTATTATGGATATGATTCTTCTTCAAAGAAGATGATTGCCGTCAAAAATGATTCTTTTACCCCGACTGAAAAAGGTATCTATACAATTATTTATGAAGCAACTGACGTATATGGAAATGTCGGGACTGAAAGAATTGATTTATTCGTTTCTTCTTTCGGCGAGGAAGGAATCCATTTCAAGGTCAAGCCATTAGAAGGATTAAAAGCCGGAACCTTAGTTAAATTCGATAATTTCGAGGCAACTTCCTTAAATGATGACTGCGTTACTAAAGTCGAAGTAAAAGATCCAAGTGGTAAGATTGACGTTATTTCTTCTACTGACCAATATAAATTAGAAAAAGCTGGCAAATATCATCTTACATATCGTTACCAAGATAGTTTCTATTCTGGTAAAAAAGAATATGAATTCGATGTTGACGTCAATAATAACGCTACATTTGAAACCGATAAGGTTAGCCTTCCACATTACTTCATGAAAGGCTCTTCCTATACAATAGATGTTCCTAATGCCTATACATATGGTAAAGATGGCGAGAGCAAAGACAAAATCCTTTCCTATGTCAAATTCGATGATGGGGAATATAAGGAATTTGATCCTCTTGATCTAGAAATAAGTGGAAATAAATATGTTTCCTTCAAATTCATTCCAGAAAGTAACCCATCTGCATTAATCGAGACCGATAGAGTAAATATTATCGATACCGGCTATGATGGCAAGAATATATACCTTACTAAATATTTCGTTGGAGATTTCACTGGCAAAGATGTCAAAGATAGCGAAGGAAAGAATGCTGACTATGTACGTTATCAAAGTAAGCTCACCGGAAATGGATCAATGGAATTTATCAACAAATTGCTCCTCTCTGGATTTGAATTCTCCTTTAAGACCAATATTTCTAATAAGGTAAGAATTCATCTTATTCCATTTAGCAGCGGAGAAGAAGTAACCATTGAATTTGAAGCTTCTAAAGTTAGCGTGAATGGAAGAACCCAAGCCGCAAGCGAAAATTATCAAGGTAGTGGCGCTACTATTCTTTATAGCTCTACTAATAGCACCCTTACTGTTGCAGGAGCCAACTTTACTCTTGATAACCCATTTAAAGACGATTCTTTCTTGCTAAAAATCGAAGCAGAAGGATTAAAAGAATCTTCATATATCGATATCTCTAAAGTTGGCAACCAACCTTTCCGTTCTTATTCTAATAGGGATAGAATCCAACCAATGGCTTCTGCCCTTTTCCCAGAGCAAGTCGCTCATGTTGGCGAAAGAAGCACTCTTTATAAACCAAATGTTGCTGATGTTTTAACTCCAGTTAGCGATAAAAACATCTTCTTGACCGTTGTTAAAAATATCTCTGGCTCAGTTAAGAAAGTAAAGGATGTAAATAGCGGAAAAGAGATTTCTAGTGTTTCTGATTTCTCTTCTAATTACGAAATCGAATATGACGAATATGGCTCTTATGTCATTAGTTATGGTGTCTTAGATGGTGCGGGTAACTCAATCTCTGGCGGATTAAAAGGATTAGTCAGTGTCATTGATAGAGAAGTTCCAGTCATAACAACTAAGGTTTCAACCCACACAATAAAAGCAAATGTTGCCAGTGCACTTCCTGTATTTGAAGGAACTGATAACTTGACAAGTCCGGAAAAATTAGAGATTTGGCATTTAGTCTATAACGATAAGAAAGTCTTGACTGCTAGTGTTTCAAATGGTGATAAAGCCACAATTTCAACAAAGGGAACATATACAGTCTATGTAACTGTGCAAGACGAAGAAGGCAATACCGCTTATAGCGAATATACCTTGATCGTCGAATAAGGAGGACATGCATATGAATATTAAAAGAAAACAAACATTAATCTTCACCTTAGCAGCTGCAGCAATTGCTTTGCTACCTTCTTGTGGGACTAATGAGACAATTGATTTTTCTGAATCTGGAAATGGTGGGGGATCTACTCCTACTTTGAATACAAAGCATCAATTTATTGCTACCCCAACTTCTTCCTATTTGCTCCAAAATGGCAAGACTCCTTATAAAGTAATCATCCCAAAATCAAGCGATGATCAACTACTTTATGCTAGAAGCGAACTTGTTAATTTGTTTAAGGAAGCAACTGATATTGAACTAAGTGTCATAACTGAAAGTGCTTCTCTTACTTTTAATGAAGAATCTACTTATATTTCTTTAGGGACTAATTCCTATTGGAGTAGTGCTTCTTTAGGGGATAAAGCCAATCTAGATGATTTTGGTAGAGATGGCTCACGTATTGTTACCAAAGGCAAATCAGTCTTCATCTTTGGCAATACCAATTATGGAACTCTATATGGGGTCTATAATTTCTTGAAACTCAATTTCAATTTCGAGACTTATTACCATGATTGCTATTCCTTAGATAAAAACGTCAAGGATTTACATCTATGCAATTATGATGTCATTGATATCCCTGATATCTCAAAGAGGGTAAAAAGAGGTCTTCTTTTCCCAACTGCCAACCAAAACCAAATGTTTACATACAGGATGAGGACAGCAGATGATGTTGCTACTGTCTTACTTCCTATTCACCTTGGCGATTCTAGGAATAATGTTTGGAATGCTAACCACAATAGCTTCTATTATTTCCCAAAAGATAAATACGAGAAAGCCCATCCAAAGTTCTACGCTCCAAAAGGCGACCAACTTTGCTTCACCGCTAGAGGAGACGAAGCTGAACTTACCAAGATGGTCGAATTTGCTGCCGAAAAGATTGAACAATCATTAACTTGGTATCCAGTTGCCGAATATCCAACCTATTCTAGGGCATTCTTAGGCATGAATGACGTTCCTGATCTTTGTGATTGCGAAGCTTGCACAAAAGTAAAAGACAACCATAATGGTGCGATTGTCTCTACCGTAATTCTATTCATGAAGCGCGTTGGCAAATTAGTAAACGCCTGGATGGATAAACCAGAAAACGCCGCCTATAAGCGTGATATGGATTATTCTTTCTTTGCCTATCAAAGTGCGATTACCCCTCCATTTAAGGAAAATGATGATGGAACATTCGAATATAATCCTGACATCATCCCTGAAGATGGGGTCAAATTGATGCCATTCGTCGCTTCAATGAATTTTGACTATGGACGTTCTTTCTATAGCTCTGCTAATGATGAAGCAAGAAAAATATTGAAGGCCTGGGGTAATTTCTATCCTGGAACATGGGCATGGAGCTATGGTGGATTCTTCAATGACTATATCTCATTCTATGATATCTATAACTTCTATACCGATTACCATGAATATCTAGCTAAATATAACTATTCCCTTTCATTCGAACAGGTAAAAAATGACCAAAGGGGTGCTGATCCAGGATTTGGAGGACTAGCAAATTATGTCCTTTGCAAAAAGAGCTGGAATTCTTCATTAGACATCAATGACTTAATCGAAGATTTCATGAATAACATGTATGAAGACGCAGCCCCAGTTATGAAGGAAATGTTACATAAATTACGTGTCTGGTTTGCTAAGATTATCGAAAAATTCGGTATTGGGAACGGTGGCTCTATGCAATCTGATATTTCTGGTAACAAGAAATATTATGGTATTGGTTTCTTGCAAGAACTCTTTGAATTATGCGATAAAGCCTATGAAAAGATTGAAGTCTATAAAAAAGACCAAGCCAAATATAAGAGATTAAAGACCTATATTGATATTGAATGGCTTTTCCCTGCAAAAGTTGCAATTTCTTGCTATGAAACTAGCTTCACTCACGAAGAATATATTGCTATAAAGAAGAAATTCAAAAACCTTTGCTTAGATTTAAACATCAAAGATATCAAGGAATTTACATCTATCAATTCCTTCTTGGAAAGTTTAGGAGTATAAGCATGAAGAAAAACAAAATTCTCATTACAACTGGATTATTAGTTCTCTCTTTGGGAAGCTTAATCTCTTGTGGGGATAATACAAACCAATCTTCTCAAAGTGTAGTTAGCGACCTAAGTTTAAGCGACGCCAATGTTGAAATGCTTTTTGGTGATACTTATGAATTAGTCGCCAAAGGTGCTTCTAGTCCTCTAACTTGGACTAGCTCTAATGAAAATGTATTAACTGTTGATGATGGTAGTGTTAATGCAGTAGGAGAAGGAGAAGCTGATATTATTGTTTCTGATGGATCTAGTAGTGCCGCTTGCCATTTTAGCGTTACTTTCAAGGATTTATTACCAGCTTTACTTATTGATAATCTTTCTGGTGATTCAATTTCGTTAGTAAAAGGTTCTTCATTTTCATTAAGAGGAAATGCTCTATTCAATGGAAAAATCTATTCCTGCCCAATTTCGATTATTATCGAAGATGAAGAAATGCTTACTTTAGATGGCAATTCTTTAGTAGGTAAAAAAGCCGGGACTAGCGAAGTTAGAATCAAAGGCAACTGGAACAATTTCGATAATCCTTTAATGGAAAAAACCATCAAGGTTACTGTTAGCGATGATATTTCCATGTATCCAAAGGTTACAATCGGTAGCAATAGTTTTGTTACTAATGATCTTGAACTTGCCTTAGTCTCTAGCTGGGAAGGCAAGGAATATAATACAAGTGCGAATGTTGAATTTGTCGTTTCTTCTAGTGGAATAGAAAGAAAGGCCACTTTATCTATTGAAGATAATACTGTTGCTAGTTTAGATGAATTTGGTAACATCAAGGCCAAAAAGACTGGCAGCACTAAATTACATGGTGCCTATAGCGATAATGAAGGCAATGTCTATACTAGCTTCATTACAGTTACTGTTTTTTGCCCATTAGCCACTAATACCAAACAATTAAAGATATCAGCCGAATCTCCATTCCCGGTAAAGGAATATTTCGGGGCCGATGCAAGCATTGTCTATGCTAAACAAGGCGATAGGGAACTGAAATTCCTTTCAAATGGATTCATTAAGGATCTAGAAGCAAAAGGGGACTCTTCCGAACCATTATTAGTCTTAACTACTAGGGGAGGATATTATTTCTCCAATACATTTGTCTATACCCGTTCCCTAACTAAAGATAACTTTGCTTCAACTTTCATGTTAGCAGAAGGAAAAATTGTCGATGGTTATTACATCCTAGAAGAAGACATCCTAACTAGCATTGATATGACTAAGCAAATATCTTCCTATTATCAAGTTGGCAATGCGAAAAACTGTTATTTCAAGGGTACTTTCGATGGCCAAGGACATACTCTAAGTGCCAAAGTTGCTAGGGAAGGTATATTCGGTGGATTAGGTGAAACTGCCGTAATCAAGAATACCCATTTCAATTTCACCTTCAATTCTAAGGATTATTGCTCTGGTCTAGCTAGAAATAACTGGACTAACCAAGTAAAGGGATGGAAGGCAACTTTAAGTGACCTATATGTAACTACAACTAATTATTATGACCATTCATATTCATTATTCGAAGTTCGCTTCAATGATATGATCATGGAAAATATCTATGTAAAACTCACTTTGGATAAGAGCTGCAAAGAAGTTACTTCCGGAACTCAAGAAAAAGGCGCATTGTTCCGTGTAGACAATACGATTACAAATGGCCCATATGGCTCATATCATGGCGATTTTAATAATATCTATGTAGTTAGTGATGTGTTTATGCCTATTGCTAGCGGATATGTTGGGAAAGATAATCTATTTGTTTGCTACGCTAAAAACGACAAGGATAAACTAGGGAGTTATGAACGTGGTGGCATTGATTCCCAAATCATGTGCTGCGCTGTTGGCTCTAAAAACGAAAAGGGTAGCAAAGAAGCTGCTTTATTTGGAAGCTTACCTGGCTGTACCTGGTATTTCAGCGCTTCTAAAAATACTACATTAGTTTGGGTCTATGAAGCAGAGCCGGCTTTCAATAATGGCGGTATTAAACGTTATAACACAGTCGAAGATCTAAGAAACGATAACGTTAGCAAGATTGGTAGCTGGAACGTGGAGTAAACAAAATTATTTATGAATTCATCCAAAGAAATGAAATTGACATTAGGCGGATATGCAGGTTCTTTAATCCGCTTCATTGTCGATAAAGAATACTTAGACAAAGATAAATACCATCTCTTTGCTAGCCAATTCCAACTTCATTCCGATATAAATGGATCATGGAAAGGGGAATATTGGGGGAAATTTCTCCGTGGAGCCTGCGAATGTTATAAAGCCACTTTAAATCCAAATGTTTATAAAAATATTGAAGAATCTGTCTTTGAAATGATTTCCTATATGGAAAATGATGGGACTCTTTCTTCTTGCCCTGATACTTCTCGTCTAACTGGGTGGGATATGTGGTCAAGAAAATATGCGATGGTTGGCATGGTTGCCTATGTTTCTATTTGCAAATCCAAAAGCAAAAAGAAAAAAGTAATCGCTGCCTTAAAAAAGCAAGCCAATT
>JALEUF010000120.1 GCA_022781015.1 Caryophanales bacterium | reverse complement strand
AGCAGCAAAAACCATTCTCATCATCATGAGGTAAGTCATTTGGACTTGTTCGATATCATTTGTACTTCTAGTAACTAAACTAGCAGTGGAGAATTTATTGATTTCCGCCATTGAGAATGATGAAATCTTCTTATTGAGTTTGTCCCTGGTGGTAACGGCAAAACTAGCTACAATCATGGACGCTAATACGGATATGACTAATTGGCATGCCACTGAACCAGTTACGACAAGAAGCATCATGCCACCCCAATACCAGATATCACTAACGCTTGCATTTTCAAACATTTGGCCAAACTGTTCATTAATATGTCCAGGGTTTGTCTTATAGTCTACAAACATAATTGCCTTTATGATGTTAGACATATAATCGGTCATCATCATCGTGCACCAAACCTGAGTTATTGTTAATCCGATAATAAAGAACAAAGCTATCCAGTCTCTTTTTCGGAAAGATTTCAACATCTTAAACATGGTTTACCTCCTTTAAAACGTATGATTTATAGAGCCAAGAACAATTTTGTGCAATATAAATTTTAATGCAATTAAAGCAAAATTGACATTATGGGCACTTTGTTTAGCGATGTTTTGATTGCCTTTGCAATTTCTTTTCTATATAACTCTATCTTATGAAGGTCGCCGGAATAGAAATATCTAACAAAATATTGCTTGGTCCAATGGCAGGGGTAACAACTCTTGCATATAGGGAATTCATGAAGCCTTTTGGTGTTGGTCTTTCTTTTTCCGAGATGGTTTCTGACTGCGGGATTAGATATGGGAATGAAAAGACTTTGGATTATCTAAAAAGTTCAAAGCTAGATACCCCGTATGCTATTCAACTATTTGGTTTCTCATTAGAAAACACAATTCCCGCTATCAAGAAAATAGAAGAAGTTGCTACCTATGATTTCCTTGATTTGAATTTTGGCTGTCCTGTAGAAAAAGTGGTTAAGACAGGTGCTGGTTCTAAGTGGCTTAAAGATGTTCCAGGACTAGAAAATTATGTAAGGGAAATAGTTAAAGTTTCTTCTAAGCCAGTCACTGCCAAAATTAGATTAGGTTGGGACGAGGATTCTATTAATGTTTATGAAGTTGCAGAAGCTTTAGAAAGAGCAGGGGTCGCTTTAATTTCCATCCATTGCAGGACTCGTGCCCAGTTTTATTCAGGCAAAGCTAGATATGAAGAAATTCAAGATATGAAAAAACATATCAACATTCCTTATGCCGTATCTGGAGATATATTTACTCCGATGGATGCTAAAAATGCCTTGGATATAACTCGTGCTGATTTTGTTATGGTTGCTAGAGGTGGCTTAGGGCATCCATATTTATTGACCCAAATCAATGAATATTTAACTAATGGGGTCCTTCTTTCTTCTCCTAGCAAGGTTAAACAAATCGAATATGCAAAAGAATTCGCCTACGCTTTAATCAAAGAAAAAGGCGAATATATTGGAACAAGGGAACTGCGTGGTTTATTGCCTCATTTCTTCTCTTCTTTCCCTGGATATAAAAGAGTCAGAATGCAACTAGCGACATCGCTAGATTCTATTGATTCGCTAGAAAAGATATTCCGTGGTTTAGAAGAAAGAGCAAGTCTAGAAGAATCTTTAAATTAAATAAATAATTTATCTTTGAAAGCGGTTTTAATTAATTTGCCACTTGTTATTTTCATAATTTAGAGTTAAATAGTTCGCTGCCGAACAATATTATGGAAAGAAAAATCTCAAGATTAAGACCAATGGTAGGTCGATTAAATAGAATGCTAGATAGAAGGTTTGAAATGGCCTATCTACCTTTGTTTCCTATTGATATAGGTCCTCAACAAGGCTGGTCGCTTGCTTTTATATGCAGACATCCAGGGTGCAAGAGTAATTCAATAATGGATGGATTGATGTTAAAGAAATCGACGGTTTCTGAAATATTAACGATTCTAGAAAACGAAGGATTTATCTCTTCGTCTATCGATAAAGACGATAAGCGTATTAAAAAACTTTATCCAACCGAAAAGGGAATGCAATATTACCAATCCACTAAGAAAGTATTGGATAAATTCGAAAAGGAACTTTCTTCGATGTTAGAAGAAGATGAGAAAAATGAATTCTTGCGTATAGGCGAGAAGATATTAGATAAGTTAGAGGAGGAAAACAAAAATGGACGATAGCTTTGCGAAAATGATCGAAGAGAAAAAAAGAAAAGACGAAGAAACTATTAAAAAATTTAAGAAGTCCCATGTACTTAAGTCATTGATAAAATATATGAAAGGCTCATGGAGATATTGTGTCTTAGCCTGGGTTTTCGTGACGATTGAAGTTGTAGGGGAAGTCCTTATTCCTTTCTTTGCCGCTAAAGTAATTAATATCATTGACCCTCAAGTTGGCTCTATGGGTGCTGAGCAAGTCCCTGAACTAGTCTATATTTGCTTAATTATGATTGCCATGGCCTTAGTTAGTTGCTTCGGTGGCGTCATGGCAGGTTTCTTTGCATCTATTGCATCTAGTAATTTTGGTAGAAACCTCAGAAAACAGATGTATTATCACATACAGGATTATTCTTTTTCTAATATTGATAAATTCTCTACCCCTTCACTTGTCACTAGGTTAACAACGGATGTCACTAACGTCCAAAACTCGGTTCAAATGATTTTAAGGACTATTGTAAGATCTCCTATTATGCTTGTCTTTGCCTTTATCATGGCTTGTGTCACTTCATGGCAATTGGCATTGACTTTCCTCGCAATAATCCCATTACTTGGGTTTGTTTTGTTCTTTATCTCCATAAAAGTCCACCCAACTTTCGTTAGAGTATTTAATGCATATGATGATTTAAACGCTTCTGTTCAAGAGAATTTAGCCGGCATTAGGGTTGTTAAATCATTTGGTAGGGAAGACTTTGAAAAAGAAAAATTTGGGCACGTTTCCTATTTTATTTACAAAACGTTCTTGCATGCCGAAAGGATACTGGCCTTTAATTCCCCAACGATGAATTTTGCCGTTTATTCCTGCATGATTGTTATCTCTTATTTCGGGGCTAAGATGATTCTAGCTTCAGGAAATTCTCCAATTGGATTCAATACAGGTTCTTTAACCTCATTAATAACTTATACATACCAGATACTTAATTCATTAATGTTTGTTTCCATGTGCTTTGTAATGGTAATTGTTGCCAGAAACTCTGCCGAAAGAATTTCAGAAGTAATTGACGAGAAACCAGATATTACTTCCCCTATAAACGCAGTAAAAGAAGTAAAAGATGGAAGCGTTGTTTATGATGATGTGTGTTTTCGTTACAGTGCTTCAGGAGAGAAAAACGTTCTTGACCATATTAATTTAAATATTCCTAGTGGCTCTACTGTTGGAATTATAGGGGCGACCGGTTCATCTAAATCCACATTAGTATCCATGATGGCCAGGTTATATGATGTCAGTTCTGGATCTGTCAAAATTGGAGGAGTTGATGTTAAAGATTATGATTTAAGGACGCTTAGAGACAATGTAGCAGTTGTTCTTCAAAAGAATGTTTTGTTCACCGGAACAATAAAATCTAACTTGTTATGGGGTAATCCAAATGCAAGCGATGAACAAATAAAGAAAGCAGCACATCTAGCTTGTGCGGATGAATTTATTGAATCGTTCCCTCAAAAATATGATAGCCATATAGACGAAGGAGGAACCAATGTTTCTGGAGGCCAAAGACAAAGGCTTTGCATCGCACGCGCCTTATTAAAATCCCCAAAGATATTGATTCTAGATGATTCGACATCTGCAGTTGATACACATACTGATTCTCTTATTAGGAAAGCATTTAAGGAAGAAATCCCAACTGTTACTAAATTCATCATTGCCCAAAGGATTTTATCCATTAAAGACTGCGACATCATCTTAATCATGGATGATGGGAAAATTGTTGCCCAAGGAAATAATGATGAACTAATGAAGAGTTCTTCTATATATAAGGAAATGTATGAAACCCAAATGGGTGGAGGTGATTTCGATGAGCAATAATAATGCAAAAAAGATTGGATTCAAGAAGTCTGCTATTCTTTTTGGTTCAATCATAAAAAGAATGTTTAAATTCTCGCCTGCCCTTCTTGTTTTGGCTTGTGTTGCTATTTTGATTTCAGGTGCAGCAGGGGTAATTGGCTCTGCCTTTATCGGAAGCATCCTTATCGATGATTTCATCACCCCGATGCTTTCGAATCAACCTACATATCTATATGGAATACCAATGAGTCTAGAAACCGTAATATTAATTATGGTTGGAATATATTTAATAGGTGTTGTTACTAATTACATCTATCAAATAGTAGTGTCTCAAATTGGACAAGGAACCCAAAAAGAGATAAGGGATGAGCTATTTTCACATATGGAAAGCCTTCCTTTATCATATTTCGATACTAGGACACATGGGGATATCATGTCTGTTTATACAAACGATATTGATACATTAAGGGAATTCATATCAAGAGTTCTCCCAATGGTTGTTTCTTCTATTGTTACTATGGTTGCGGCTTTAGTAGCAATGCTAGTTTTAAATGTCTATCTAACCTTAATCGTATTGTTCTTCTTTGTGATTATCATTACCTGTATCGGGATTTTCTCGCATAAATCATCTACCTTCTTCATTTCTCAGCAAAGAAGTTTAGGTATGACAAATGGATATATCGAAGAAATGATTTCTAGTCAAAAAGTCATTAAAGTATTCACCCATGAAAAAGAATCCGAGGAAGGATTCGACAAATTAAATGATGCCTTATGCGGATATACAACAAAGGCTCAGCAATTCTCCAACATCCTTGGTCCTATAACTGTTAATTTGGCCCATTTGCAATACTGCGTTATTGCTTTAGTTGGTGGTTTATTGATGGGATATGGTGTCATGCCTATAAAGGCTGGATTAATAATTTCTTTCTTAACATTAGGGAAATCATTTACTCTTCCAATTGGTCAAGTTGCTAACCAAATCAATTTGGCTATTATGGCTTTAGCAGGGGCAGAACGTATATTCGCCCTTATTGATGAACCTAGTGAAGTCGATGACGGATATGTAATGCTAGTCAATGCCAAAAAAGATGAAAACGGCAATCCAATTCCATGCGAAGAAAAAACTAACATGTGGGCTTGGGAACATCCTCATACAGATGGTTCTCCAACGACCTATACTTGGCTAAGAGGGGATATAACTATGTCGGATGTAGACTTTGCTTACGTTAAAGGGAAGACAGTCCTACATGATGTAACTTTATATGCTAAACCAGGTCAAAAAGTAGCATTTGTTGGTCCTACAGGCGCAGGAAAGACCACGATTACCAACCTCTTGAATAGATTCTATGATATCGAGGATGGCAAGATAAGATTTGACGGAATCAATATCAATAAGATTAAAAAGAAAGATCTTAGACGTGCTATGGGCATGGTTCTTCAAGAAACTAATTTATTCACTGGAAGCGTTAAAGATAACATTAGATATGGTAACCCTTCCGCTAGCGATGAAGAAGTCATAAAAGCTGCTAAATTAGCTAATGCCCATAATTTCATAATGATGTTGCCAGAAGGCTATGACACCATCTTACATGGAGCGGGGGCAGGATTATCCCAAGGGCAAAGGCAACTTATATCTATTGCTAGGGCTGCTTGTGCTAATCCACCTGTACTAGTTCTAGATGAGGCAACTTCTTCAATTGACTCCCATACTGAAAAACTAGTCCAAAATGGTATGGATGCAATTATGAAAGGAAGAACGGTATTTGTTATTGCTCACCGTTTATCTACAATTCAAAATAGTGATGTCATCATGGTTTTAGAGTCCGGCAAGATAATTGAAAGAGGCAATCACGAAGACCTATTAAAACAAAAAGGCAAATATTATCAACTTTATACTGGCTTCAAAGTTAAAGAAGCAAATGCCTAATATTAGCGCCCTAAAAAAGGGCGCTTTTATATTGCCTATAAATGTTTGGGCTTTATACTAACTTCGAGGAATGATTATGGCTGATAAAGAAATAGAACAGTTTTTAGTTAAAGAAGAGAATAGGCAAAACGAAGGAATAGAGCTTATTGCTAGCGAGAACTATCCTTCTAAATCAGTAAGAGAAGCACAGGCTTCGATATTTACCGCGAAATATGCAGAAGGATATCCAGGGCATAGATATTATGGGGGATGTGAAAATGTTGATGCGGTGGAAAACATTGCTAGGGAAAGATTAAAGAAACTATTTAATGCCCAGTATGTTAATGTTCAGCCTCATTCAGGATCGCAGGCTAATTTTGCAGCCTACCATGCCTTGCTAAATCCTGGAGATAAAATACTCTCTTTAACCTTAAATGATGGGGGACATTTAACACATGGGTCTAATGTTTCTTTCTCTGCCCATACTTATAATTTTGTTTTTTATCCTCTTGGAGAAGATGCTCATCTTGACTATGAAATAATTAGAAAAAGACTAGACGAAGAAAATCCTGCTTTATTTTTAGCAGGTTATAGTGCCTATCCTTTCGATATCGATTTTAAGAAGATGAGAGAAATTATCGACGAGCATAATTCTCATTCCGAAATAAAGACATTATTCATGGTAGATATGGCACATATTGCTGGAATAATCGCTGCTAAATTAACTCAGAACCCGGTTGATTACTGTGATATCGTTACATCTACTACCCATAAAACATTAAGAGGCCCTAGGGGAGGGATTATCCTTTCTAATAGATTAGATTTGGCTAAGAAAATTGATTCTTCTGTCTTCCCTTATACACAAGGCGGACCGCTTGAACACGTAATCGCTGCCAAGGCAATTTGCTTTGGAGAAGATTTAAAGCCAGAATTTAAAGAATACATGACCCATGTATTAGAAAACACGAAAGCATGCAACGATGAGCTTGCTTCATTAGGCGCGAAAGTTTCTGGTACGGATAACCATTTGTTCTTGCTAAATGTTCTTTCTTCTTATGGAATTAATGGCAAGATTGCCCAAGCTAGATTAGAAAGAGTTGGAATAACTGCTAATAAGAACATGATTCATAATGATACCTTAACTCCAGGATTAACTAGCGGGCTTCGATTAGGCTTTGCAGCTGCGACAACTAGGGGTTGTAGCAAAGAAGATGCGATAGAAATCGCTAAACTTATCGACTCAATTCTAAAAGAAAAGGATGAAGATTTTGATGTAGTTCCATACAAGAAAAAGGTAAAAGAAATCGTTTCTAGATGGAAAAATGTCATGGATTTAGAATTTTAAATCACTACATGGGTCGCTTGTTTTTAAAATATATTTACTTTAACTTATAAGTTAATTCAAAATGAAAACAATTTAGAGTAAACTACTAAGGCAATAGTTTTGAGGTTTTTATATGGAAGAAAAACTAAATGATCAAGAACAAGTACGTCTTGATAAATTACCAAAATATGAAGAATTAGGTGTTGACCCATTTGGAACTAGATATGAATGGAAAGACCAAATTAGAGACATTAGAGCCAAATATGGGGAATTAAGTGCTGAAGAATTGACCGAAAAGAATATCGAAGTAGATGTCGCTGGTAGGTTAATGGCCATCCGTAGAATGGGAAAAGCCAGCTTCGCTAATATCAAAGATGAATATGGGAACATCCAGCTTTGGATTGGCATCAATATAATTGGTGAACACGATTATGCCATCTTTAAGCTTGCTGATCTTGGTGATATCGTTGGGGTTAAAGGTATCTTGATGAAATCTAGAACCGGTGAGTTAACTATCAAGGTTGAAAAATATACCCATATCTGCAAATGCTTAAAACCATTGCCAGAAAAGTTCCACGGCTTAACTGATACAGAAGACCGTTTCAGGAAGCGTTATCTAGACATGATTGTCAATGATGATTCTAGACGCGTTGCCATACTTAGACCTGCAATTGTTAAAGAAATAAGAAGATTTTGCGACGATTTAGGGTTTGTAGAAGTCGAAACTCCAGTTCTTTCTCCTATTGCCGGGGGCGCTTCTGCTAGACCTTTTATTACCCATCATAATGCTTTAGATAAAGATTTCTATTTGCGTATTGCTACTGAACTCAATCTAAAGAAAGCCATGATTGGTGGTATTGATAGAGTTTATGAAATTGGACGTATTTTCCGTAATGAAGGAATTGATACTCGCCATAATCCTGAATTCACCACAATCGAACTTTATCAAGCCTATGGTGATTTGTCCGATATGAGAAATTGGGTCGAAGGATTATTCAAAGATTTAGCCGAAAAGATTGCCAAAAGCGACATTGTCACTTGGGGTGATATCCAAATTGATTTCTCTAAACCATTCAAATGGATTTCTATGACCGAAGCCATTAAAGAAAAAACTGGAATCGATTTTACCAAGCAAATGAGCTTTGAAGAAGCAGTGGCTTTGGCAAAAGAACATAATGTACCTCTTGAAAAGAGTTGGAACTCAGTCGGGTACATTATTCAAGCCTTCTTTGATGAATTTGTCGAAAAGACTTTAATCCAACCTACATTCATCCATACCTATCCAATCGAAGTATCTCCTCTTACAAAAAAGAGCGAAGATCCACGCTTTGTTGAAAGATTTGAATTCTTTATCGGCGGATTTGAATTTGGGAATGCCTATACCGAATTAAATAACCCATTCGATCAATTAGAAAGATTCAAGGCTCAATTAGAAGCCAAGAATAGAGGGGATGAAGAAGCAAACGATATTGATTATTCCTTTATGGATGCCCTCAAATACGGTATGCCTCCAGCAGGCGGTATCGGAGTTGGCATCGATAGACTTTCCATGTTATTCACTAACACGCAAAATATCAGGGAAGTATTGCTATTCCCAACCATGAAAGACGAAAAATAATTAAACAAATTGGCTACAAAATGAAAAAAGTTTGTAGCCTTTTTTATTGCTAGTCGCCTACTTATATAGTGAGGCCATAATTGCCTTAATGGATGAATGTTTTTCATTGATTGAAAATCAATCCCTTCTTCTATATAATACTAAAGCCTTGTTTGAAGGAAACTTGGCGCACATACTTCTATGGTCACATAGACCCAACTAAGGTGACCCGAAGACCGAAATTAGGAGGTGCTTAATCAATGGAAAAGTATGAAATCATGTACATCCTTTCTGCAAATCTAGACGATGCTGCTAGAAAGGCTGAAATCGAAAAGCTCCATGGCATCCTAGCTGCTAGCAAAGCTAATGTTACCGATGTCAAAGAATGGGGACTTCGTGATTTTGCCTATCCGATCAAAAAGCAAACCAAAGGTTATTATGTAGTAATTAAAGTTGCTGCTAATTCCGAAGGCTTAAAGGAATTTGATCGTTTGGCAAGACTTGATAATCAAGTCATCCGTTTCCTTATCACAATCGATAAGGAATAACCAAATCGCTTAGGAGGACTTTAAATGGTTAACAATGTCGTATTAGTTGGTCGCTTGACTCGTGACCCTGAACTTCGCAGGACTACTTCTGGACTTAGCGTGGCTTCCTTCACCATTGCTGTTGATGATTCTAGAAAAGGACCTAACGGAGAAAAAGTTACTGTCTTTATGCCTGTTTCCATCTTTGGAAAGAGCGCTGACACTGTCGTAAAATTCACTAGAAAAGGTAATTTAGTTGGAGTTATCGGAAGATTAACACAACGTAAATACACTAGACGCAGTGATAATGTAGAAATCACTTCAACCGAAGTTATTGCTACAAATATTGAATTCATGGAACCAAAATCTAGCAATGCCGCTAATGATTCTGGCTACTATTCAGATCCTAATACCGATTCGTCTCCAGCCTCTATAGCTCAACCACAAGAAAGCAAAGACACAGATTCCATCGATATCATCGATGACGATCTCCCGTTTTAATTTCTAGAAAGGATTAATTATGGCTTTTAAGAAAATTCGCTCCCGCCGTAAGGTTTGCTATTTCAAAAAGAATAAGATTGACCATATCGACTATAAGAATGTCGAATTGCTTCAAAGATTTATCTCTGCTGATGGCAAAATCACCCCACGTGCTATAACTGGAACTAGTGCTAAATATCAACGTCAATTAGCCGTTGCTATCAAGAACGCTCGTTTCATGGGATTATTACCAGAAGTTAAGTAATCTGGCAAAAGCTTAAACATTAAGCAAAAAATGAAAACTAAAGCCGTCCTAGTGGCGGCTTTTTTGTATTGGCTAGGGAACTTATAAAATACGTGAATGTCTTTCTAAAAAAGAAAAAGAGCCCTTCCATACTAATTCCCATAAGTGTTTGGTGAGACTCTCTTCAATTGGTATTATAACAATTGCCGAACGCGATACATAATGTTATTAACTTCTAGTTTACATTTTTCTAGATAAGCAAGCTTTTATCAATGTATCGTAGTGTTATCTAGTTTTTTTAGTTCCTTCACGTGGTCTATGTTTTAGGAAAGAACTTCAATAAATAAATCTGGAAATAAATAACAAAAACACGTTGTAAAAAGAACAACTATTTGATATAATAATTATGACAAAGACAAGTCGTTAAAACTCGGAACGGAGACCTCACTAATCTGAACACAGAAAGTGAGGTGATAACATGAATGACTTTCTAAATGAGGCCTTAAAGCTTCTTAGGATTGCCTTATTATGTCTCCTTTTATCACTGATAGCGTTGCTTTTCAAATAAAAAGAGCCCACATCTACTACTCCTTATAAGTGTTTGGTGAGGCTCCGTTCTTCAAGGATATTATAGCATGTTTCTTTGGAAAGTGAATGGTTATGTCAAAAGATATTATTGGTCCTAAAATTAAAGAATTTAGAAAAAAAAGAAAACTAACTCAAGATGACTTGGCTTCTTCCTTGGGCTATTCTGGGAAATCGGTTATTTCTCATATCGAAAAAGGCGATGCTGATATGACCTATGAAAAGATATTGCTTCTTTTAAGGACATATATGGCTGACGCTAATGAATTATTCGATTTAGAAAGTACTGACAAACAAATTGAGGAATGGAAATTTCAGCAAAGAAAAAGCAGGAGTGTATTAGTCTATATTCATTCCTTTAACGATTGTAGCAAGGCAAAGGAGGAATTTTGCTACTTAGCCAAGGATTATGATTTGGCAGATTTGATTTTTGAAAACATTAAACCATGGGAAGCAAAAGACTATATCAGAGAGAATTTTTCAAAGATTACTGCAAGTTATAAAGAAGTAGTAGTTGTTGCAATTTCTATTGGGGCGTTTTTCGTATATGAATATCTAGCCGATTTTAATATTAAGCAAGCTTTCTTTGTTTCTCCAATAGTGAGCATGTTTCAATTAATTCTCGGCATTAAAATGTCTACTGATTCCTATCTAGAATCATTAAAAGAAGAGAAAATACTTTATATAGATAATAAAAACGAGATTCCAGATGACTTCTATAAATCTTTAGATCGTGAAGGAAATAAGTGGAAAACTTCTACTGAGATTCTTTATGGAGAGAAGGATAAAATTGTTTATATAGAAAACATAGTTGAATTCCTTGCTAACCATCCTAATTCTAGACTAACCATAAAGAAAGAAACCGGTCATAATTTCGTTATGAAAGAAGATAAAGATTTTATTAAGAAATGGATTCTTAAATCTTTACGTTAAATCAATAATAAAAAGACCACGTCTTCATTGAATTGGCGTGGTCTTTCCTTAAATATAGAAGATTATTGTTTTATATAAGTAGCAGTTCTGTAATCATCTCTCATATTAATAGCAAATGTATTCTCATCTTTGAAAGTAAGTGTATAAGTTTCACTAGAACTAGTTGAATTTGATTCGGTTGTAGAAGTCACTTCGGAAATAGTTTGCTCGCTAGGGGTAGAATTACTATTTGATGATTGAGGTGAACTGCAACTTGTTAATAACAAAATGTTACCAATTAATGTTAAAAGAGACGTTTTTATTTCCATGGCTTCCCCTTTTTTTGACATTAAAAGAGCCTAATACTGCTACAAACGTGTTAATTAAATTCCTATAGAAACTGGTAGTGAAAATTGACGAGTTACTATTAATTTTTGTTATTGGTTTTTCGAATAAATTATTCTAGTTCCTTTTTATATAAATGCGCTCTAGTCATTATCACTATTGAAATATAAAAGGCGACTTTTAAAATAGTGTCTATAACGAGAAACACTATCATGGATAATGAAAATTATAAATTTCTCTTGGAAATCGGCTTTACTTTAAACGAAGCAAAAGTCTATTTAACTTTATTACAAAATAGGTACTTGAATGGGTACGAAACAAGCAAACTTTCTAACGTATCTCGCTCTTTAGTTTATGACGTAATTGATAGACTGGTTGCTAAAGGTTTCATTTTAAAAAGCGAAGGCCAGATAAATTATTATTGTGCTTTACCATATGATAAAGTTATTGAAAAAATTAGAAACGATAACATCAATAAATTAAATGTAGCTAGAGAGAAATTGAAAGATTATTCTCGTATAGAAAATGAATCTGAGTATATTTTCAATATTAAAGGAATAGACGAATTCTTCAGCAAGGCAAATGATTTAATATTAAATGCCGAAAAAGAGGTTTCTATTTCTATTTGGAAAGAAGACTTTCCTAAAATCGAGGAAAGTTTATCAATTGCTTCTAAAAAAGGTATTAAAATTTATATCTTTAGTTTTTCAGATATAACTTTTCCTTCTGGCGAGATATTTTCCTATCAACTTGAAAACCCAACCTCCTTATTTCCATATAGAAGAATAAGCATAGTTGTTGATGGTAAGGAAGTAATTATTGGAGAAAACGCAGGAGATAAATCAATATGTATTCTCTCCAAAAATCACGCTCTTGTTTCTATGACTACTGACGAAATTGTTCTTAATATTTTTTGGTTAAAATATATCAAATCAAAAGGCTTATTAAAAAATAATGCTACTTCTGATGAATTTTTATCTTTATTAAACAAATTACGCGAAGACTTGGGGGTTTCTCCCGACATGACAAAAAATTATTTAGTATTCAATTTTCAATTTGGAGGCAAAGATCATGGATCAAACAAAGATTGAAAAGAAAAAGCAGCGTGAGGCTAAGGAATTAGCTAGAAGAGAAAGGCAGGTGAAATTTAAAGAAAACAAATTCTACTTAATCTATCTTTTTATGATACTTTCTCTAGTATTCATAACTGATGAGATCGCATCTACTATTTCTATTCAATTCCAAAGTAACATTGTTAATGAATTCTTTGTGAATAAAATGGGAATGACTTATGGTGAAGGACTTTCCTTGTTTTCCGCTTTAGGCATTATCACTTATCCAATATCATTATTAATGGTTGTATATCGTCCTCTTGCTGATAAATTTGGAAGAAAGCCTTTCTTAATTTTAAATACTTTCTGCATGGCTCTAGGGCTATTTATTGTTTATCTTTCACAAGATATAGTCGTATATATGATTGGTGGAACATTAATGGGATTTATGGTTTCGCACGATATGCAAGTCGTATATATTCTTGAATGTTCTAGTGAGAAAAATAGAGCAAGAAATTATTCAATCACTAAAGCCGTTGCTATCCTCGGAACACTTCTTGTTCCGCTTTTAAGAGAAACTATAATGCAAAATGTAAGTGAAAGATGGCATTTAGTTTATTTAGTTCCTGCAATAATTGGATTTGCTCTTTCTTTTATAGCTCTTTTATGCGCTAGGGAAACCCATGTTTTCTTAGAAAATAGAATTAAATATTTAAAAACCCCTTTAGACGAAAGAGAGAAAAAATCTAAAGAAGAAAAAATGAATAATGCTCAAGGCGGCATTATAAATGCTGTTAAGTTTTCTTTTAAGCATCATCAACTTCGTTGTTTGATCATTGCTTGTGTTTTCTTCTATTTAGCATCATTAGCTACCACAACATATAATACAGTCATGAAAGAAAGCGCAGGTATGAGTGAAGAACAAATTACCTATGCACTGTATCTATACCCAGTTGGTAATGCTCTTGCCACTTTAATCAGTGGCTTCGTTTCAGATAAATTTGGAAGAAAAGCGACTATTATAACAATGGGTATCTCTTCTATTTGCTGTTACTCGTTATTTATTGCCTCTTCCATGCTTTCATGGACACCATATCTTACTGGCTTTGCTATTGGAGGATTTATGGGGTGCTATTGGGGAGCAGGAGATACTATTGGATCAATTATGTTTTCTGAATCAGCCCCTACGAATTTACGTTCATCAGTAACAGTTATTAATACACTTTTAAATGGGGTTGTTGGAGGACTAGCCTTAATCATTTCAATGATTGTAGTTCCATTTATTCCAAGTAGTATGTTTGGATACTTCTACTTATGTTTAACCATACCTGGATTAATAGGAGCAACAATTGTGATTTTCAAATTCGTAGGTGAAACTAAAGGCTTGGATTTATCAAAAGTTACCGGAAAAGAATGGGACAAAAAGGATGTTAAAAATGAATCAACAAATATTTAATTACAAAACAGATGAAAAACCACTTGAAAATATAAAAGAAAATTGTGGATTTGCTGCGATATTCAAGGATATTGGAGTTATTGGAGATTCGCTTTCAAGTGGCGAATTTGAAGCTACAGATGAAAACGGTCAAACTACTTTTCATGATTTTTATGAATATTCATGGCCAGCTATTCTTCAAAGAATAACAGGAACTAATTATTCTAATTTTTCTCGAGGCGGAATGTCTCTTAAAGAATTTTATGAATCATGGGCTGATAAAAACAATTTTTGGCAAAAAAAGCAAGCCTATATCATCGATTTAGGAAATAATGATATATACTTGTACAAACAACAAATCGGAACTGCTAAAGATATTAATGTTGATAATCCTTCTCTCAACCCTGACACTTATTTTGGCTACCTTGGAAAGGTTATCTCTAAGCTCAAGAGTTTAGAAAAAGACTCATTTATATTTTTGGTTTCTATGCAAATCGATCATCTTTCAAAAGAAAAAGATGAAACTTCAAGATATGTTGCAAAAGAAATGGAAAAAGTAACAAAAATGTTCACTAATACATTCTTGATAGATATAACAACATATGGTCCAGTCTATGATGAAGAAACTCGAGAAAAATTTGCAATGGGATTTCATCCTAATGCGATGGGATATTATATTTATGCATTAATGATTGGAAACTATATTGATTATCTCATTAGAAAGAATTATAAAGGTTTCTTTAAAGTTCCTTTTGTAGGTACTGGCCTAGATAATAAGAATTATTAATAAAAGCTCGTGCCTCTTCTATTGATTTACTAATCAAGTTTCAAAAATATTTGCTATTCAAACTAATATGACTAATTGCGACTATTTACTTGCAATATTATTGACATGCCTCCGATAAATTTGTCTTCTAAATATTTTCCTAATTTGTTAGAGATTTATTGAGATGAAAATAAATTGTGGTATTCTATTTAGACGCCTTTTTAAAAGGAAACATTATGTTTAATAAATCAAAGAAAAAGAAAATATCTCTCCTAATGTCACTAGGACTAATTTTGTCCTCTGGTTTTGCTTTTGTTACATCTAGTTTTATTTCAAAACAGCAAGAAGAAGTAATCAATGTAGAAGCTGCATCTACTTTCTCTTGGGGAGAAATGGATTTAGAAACATATGGGGCTACTTTTAGGGATGTTCTTGCTGGGAAAATTAAAGCTAGCGGTAGCAGGACTATTGCCTATAAAAAGAATAATGATGTATTAAAAGAATCCGACAAAGCCTTAAATGGAAAGGGAGTCATCCCTTTCTACCATTCAGATAAGGATTCGACTACGAATTTTAATAAAGAACACGTTTGGCCTAATTCTAGAGGGGTAGGAGAATCTGGCCCTGGGGCAGACCCTCAAATGCTTAGACCTGCCGACAAAAGTGAAAATAGTGCTAGAGGCAATTATTTTTTTGGCCCTGATGGTGGAAAACAATGGGATCCAGCTAGTCTTGGATATGAACCTGCTAGAGGAGAAGCCGCTAGGATAATTTTTTATACAGCTACTAGATATGCACAAAGTCATGGACTCTCTTTAAGCAATAATCCACATGACAGCTCAAGTTTAAATACAATGGGGACATTACGTTATTTAGTAGAATGGAATAATGCTTACCCAGTAACTGCTCAAGAGATTAGAAGAAACAATTATCTACATGGTCAAGGTTTTGCTAGAAATCCATTTATAGACCATCCTGAATGGGCTAATTACATTTGGAACGAGAATGGTTTGAGGACTTCTAAATACGTTGATACGGGTGATTATTCATTGAAGTTGGATAAATCAATGCTCCTTTTAAATAAGGGAGAAGAGAAGAGTTTAACCGTTACTTTAAATGAAGCGTCCACTTCAACTTTAGTTTGGACGAATACAAATAATGATGTTGCTTCCTTAAAATACACGGATGATTTAAAAACAGTCAAAATCGAAGCAAAAGAAGTAGGAACGTCTGTTGTTAGTGTTTATTCAAAAGCTTATCCAACTGTACTTGCTAGATGTAGCATTGAAGTTAGAAATAACGGTGGGAGCGTTACTAATCCAGATTACATTAGTGGGGAACTTAATTTCCAAGGCGTTCATCTAAAAGTAGATAAAATAGAGATAGACGGGGAATCTCTTTTATTACATCGACAAGGCTTCCTTACCCATGAATCTAATAAGGCCATTAGCTCAATTTCTATAACTGGAGAAGGAGTTAATACCCTTTCATATTTATCTAAAAAAGCGATGTTATTCAAAATATCTTCTATTCGGAAAAAATGAATTTGGATGAAGCAGATTCTTTTGAAATTAGAAACTTAAGCGAAAGCAAGGCAAGGATAAATTCGATTGTCATCACTTATAAAGAAGAAAATAATGCAGAACCTAATATTCCAAATATAGATGAAAATATGAGTGCAGGTTGTAATGGCTCAATATCGACTTCAATTGGATTATTATCGGTTTTATTTATAGTCTTAATTTTTGCTTTGATATTTAAATTTAAAGCGAAATCGATATAATGGGGTCTATGGTTTTATTAGCAAGTTCAGCAATTGTAGGGATAATAGTAACTATCGCTATAGTCTCAATAACCATCGCAGTTTGCTTTTATTTGCTCTCGCTCAAAGACAAAGAAAACAAGAAATAAACAACCTTACTGAAAGTAAGAACTATTATATTTTTAACTCAAAGATTATAATAGGCGTATGCCTTTAGATAGACAAACAAACTCAAAAACTGAAAAAGCTCCTTTAATAAGGAGAAAATCCAAAAAAGGATTATCGATGTCCGACTCCATTCGTTTATTAAGAATCAAGTCGCTTTTCATCATTCTAGTTGAACTAATAATCGTTATTACAGCGGTTGTTTTATATTACTATGACGTTCCAAAAGGATTTAAAGCTGCGATGCGCCCATTATATTGGGTAATCGCCTTGGTTGTATCCATTTGCTTGAATTTCCTCTTTTTATGGTTCTCGGAAGTAAGATTATCTTCGATTAGACAAAAATCAGACCTAGATGCCGCTTCAATTATTGGATCTGACGTCCAGGAAGCCTATAACTTTGGTCAAATTGGATTAGTTGTCACCGACGAGAATTATCTTGTCATGTGGGATAACAATTTATTTAGGGATAGGAACATTGATTTATTAGACGTCAATGTCTTGGAATGGCAACCAAAATTAAAAGACTTAATCGGCCCAAATGTCCCAGGGGATGCATCGGTTAAGATTGAAGTAAATTCACATAACTATTCAGTCAAATATCTTTCCGATGCTCATTTATTCATTTTCAAAGACATAACTGATTATGAACAAATATTTACTTATTCAAAAGAACAGGCAACTGTAATTGGGATTATCATGCTTGATAACTACTCCGATATTGCTGGTAAAACCGAAGACGATAACAACGACTTAGTTTCTAAAGTAAGGGCGGCAATATTTGATTACTGCAAGGAATATGAAGTCTTATTAAGAAGATTTAGAAGCGATTCCTATTTCATGGTTTGCAACTATTCTTCTTTAGAGAAAATGGAACAAGATGGCTTCTCAATCCTAGAAAGAGTAAGGGCATTAGGCAAAGGGCAAAATGTCATCCCAACTTTATCAATTGGCATAGCTCATGATTTCCCTAACGTAACTAAATTAAACGAAATGGCTTCTAGCGCGATTGATATTTCAATGTCTAGAGGCGGTGACCAGGCGGTTGTTTCTAAATATGGCGAAGACTTACGTTTTTATGGCGGAAAGACTGCTGCGATTGAAAATACTGGTAGAGTCCAGTTCCGTTCAGTTGCTAACTCGATATTAGAATTAATTAAGAATTCCTCTAATGTTATCGTCTCTGGCCATACCGATATGGATATGGATGCTTTAGGTGCGTGTTTAGGTGTCATGGCCATGTGCCAACATGTTGAAAAAGTTGAAAAACGTAAGATTCCTTGCCAAATTGTCTATGATCCTAAATTGACCGAAAAGAAGACTAGATATGCCTTCCAAGGTGCATTTAGCAAAGACGAATTAGAAGAGATGACAATCTCTCCAAAAGATGCGGAAGAAAAGATAAGGCCAACGACCCTTATGATTGTTTGTGACGTTTCTGTTCCGTTCTTGGTAATGGGCCAAAAGGCCTTGGAAAAATCAGCGAAGACCATAGTCATTGATCATCATAGAAGAGGTGAAAACTTTGTTGATAAGCCAGTATTGAGTTATGTTGACCCAAGTGCATCTAGTGCTTCGGAAATATTGGCGGAATTCATCCATTATGCGACCGCTAACCCACGTATTGAATTACCAGCCTCTTATGCAACTCTTATGTTATCTGGTATGTTCCTTGATACGGGATTCTTCAAATCTAAATCCACTGGTATTCGTTCATTTGAAGCTGCTGAGATATTAAAAGAATATGGGGCCGATAATGCTTTGGCAGACGATTATCTAAAAGACGAATATGAAGAATATGCGCTCATTACAAAGATAGTATCTACAATGAGAACTCCATATACAGGTGTTGTATATTGTGTTGCTGACGAGAAATATATCGTTGAGAAATCTACCTTGGCTAAAGTTGCTAACCAGATAATGAGGCTAAAAGGAATCAATGCCTGCTTTGTAATTGGAAAAGTTACCGAAAAGGAAACAAAGATTTCTGCTAGAAGCGATAGTACGATTAATGTACAGATATTATGTGAAAAACTTGGTGGTGGAGGTCATTTCGATATGGCGGCTGCCTCGTTCCAGAATGCTTCCGTAAGTTCGGTTGAAGGGAAGCTTCTAGATGTTCTTGATATGTATTTAAATGAAGCAAAATCAGATGTAGGAGGAAATAGAACATGAAAGTAATCTTGCTTGCAGATGTTAAAAAATTAGGTAAGAAAGGCGATACCATTGTTGTTTCTGATGGATATGGGGCCAATTATTTAATTCCTAAGGGTTTGGCCGTTGCATCTACTATTTCTAGCCAAAAAGAATTAGCTAAAAATAATGCCGAAGAAGAAGCTAGACAAATCCAAATGAAGAAAGATGCCGAAGAATTATCCAAGCGTCTAGAACATATAAATGTCGAATTCAAAGCCAAAGTCGGCTCTGATGGACGTATGTTTGGTTCCATCTCTCCAAAAGAAATCGAAGAGGGAATGATGAAACAATGGGGAATCAAGATCGATAAGCGTAAATTCCTTGATAAATATCCTGCAAATGCACTTGGCTATACTAGATTAAAAATCGAATTATATAAAGGCAGCCAAGGTGTTGTTACTGGTGTTGTTAATGTCCATATTGCCGAGGAAAAATAATGGCTAAGGCATACAAACTACCTTCAAACGTCGAAGCCGAACGCTCTGTTTTAGGTTCCATGCTTATTTCTCCTGATGCAGCAGAAGTGGCATTAGGCGCCTTAACGGAGAATGATTTTTCTGATGCCGATAATAGAAATAAAATGGTTTTTAAAGCCATATTCAATTTACGTCAGGCTTCTAAACCAATTGACCCACAAACTGTATATAACGAAATAGTATCTCTTCATTTAGAGAATGTTGTTTCTTCAACATATCTATTTGATTTGATGGAGACTCAAATTAATCCTGATAATATCGATTACTATATCAGCATGGTTCATGAACAATCTTTGCTTCGTGAATTATTGCTTAAAGTAAAAGATATTCAGGAACAATATTCAAAAGGTGTTTCTGATATTGGCGATTTTATAGCTAAAAGTAATGATGAAATTGGCGCGATTGCTTCAAAACGACTAGTAAAAGGAATGAGGACAGCCGCTGAAGTTACTAATGAAGTTAGGGATAAATTAGCCAAGACTACCGCTAGCGATAACAAAGGCTTAACTGGTGTTGATACAGGCTATAAGAAACTAAACCAATTGACTCACGGCTGGCAAAAAGGAGACATGATAATTCTTGCTGCTCGTCCTTCTGTTGGTAAGACTGCCCTAGGAATGAATTTTGCTTTTAATGCTGCTATACAAGGACATGTACCTGTAGCTTTCTTTTCACTAGAAATGTCTGCTGAAAAGGTTATTGAACGTCTAGTTTCCAATAGGGCTAATGTAGCTGGAGATAAAATCCAGACTGGATATATAAACGGTAACGAAAGAGTAAAGATTGCTTCGGCTATGGAAGAAATTTCTAAGCTTGAGCTATTCTTTGATGATACCCCTAATGCTAAATTAGGTGACATTGTTGCTAAAGCCACTAGGTTAAAGAAAATACATCCTAACCTTGGCTTAATTGTTATCGATTATCTTGGATTAATTACATATGGGGATAATTCAAATCTTAATGCAAGACAACAAGAAGTATCCTTGGTTTCTAGATCTATCAAAGCTTTAGCTAGAACTTTAAGGGTTCCTATTATTTGCCTTGCCCAGCTTAACCGTGACACCGAAAAAAATGAAGGCAAAGTACCATCTTTAGCTAATTTAAGAGAATCTGGCTCTATTGAACAAGATGCTGATATCTTCATGCTTATGTATAGAGAAGACTACTATACAAATATGGGTCAATCAGTTAAGAGCAAAGGTTGGGCAAAAGATAAGAAACAACCTGAAGAACAAGAAGAAAAACAGCCAAAGAAAGATAATTCACTTTCCGATGTTAAGATTCTTGTCGCGAAAAATAGAAACGGTTCGACTGATAAATTGACTCTTTTGTTTAAGAGAGATTTCTCTAGGTTTGATGAACCTTCCGATGATTATCTAAATAAAATGGCCGAAATGGAAAAAGAACGCGGTATAGATTAATGCTATCTATTGTTTTTGTCGGTTCAGGTAGCAAAGGCAATGCTACTTTAATTAAATCTAATTCCACCCTCATTATGATTGATGATGGATTACCTAAATGCAGGATTAATAAGGGATTAAAGTTTTTTGATGCCTCTATTTCAGATATAAATGCCATATTCATTACCCATAATCACTCTGACCATATAAAAGGATTAGAAGTCTTGGGGGATGATTTGCCTTTATATGCAGGGGTATCTACTTTTCCTAGAGGAACTAAATATAATAGGATTAAGCCTTATAAGACCATAAGTATTGGTTCGATTAGAATTACTCCAATTGGAGTATCTCATGATGCTCCTAATCCTTTAAATTACATCATTGAAGACGATGATGAATCTATTGGATATGTAACTGATACTGGTTATCTTAGCGATAAGAATCTTTCCTTATTAGAAAATAAAACCTATTACCTATTAGAATCGAATCATGATGTCTCAATGGAATTAAATAGCAATAGAAGCAAGATTCTTATCGATAGGGTTCTCTCTGACAAAGGGCATCTTTCTAATGCAGCTTCGGCCGGGTATGCCTGCATGTTAATTGGAGATAAGACTAAAGCAATTTATCTAGGACATATTAGCGAAGATTGCAATAGTGAAGAGAAAGCATTGTCTACCTACAAAAGGATATTTAAGAAAAAGAATATCGATTTTGATTCATATGAAATTATTCCTACTAAACAAAAAGAAATAGTTAAAGGTGGTAGTTGGTGAAAATATCTGTCTATTGCATTGGCAAATTAAAAGAATCTTATTGGGTAGCAGCCTGCAATGAATATATAAAAAGAATTAACCCATATATCAAAATAGAAGTAATAGAAGTGTCAGATTTACCTATAAAGGAAAACGCTTCTAATGCTGAAATTGAAGAAATTAAAAACCTAGAAGGAAGGAAAGTACTTTCTAAATTAAGCCCTTCTTCATATTTAGTTAGCCTTGATTTGAATCAAAAGCAATATGATTCAATCGAATTTGCTAGCCACCTAGAAAAGATGTTAGTCGCATCGCGTTCCAACCTTAATTTTGTTATAGGGGGTTCTTTAGGCTTATCAAACGAACTTAAAAAGAGGGCGAATGAATCGATTTGTTTTGGAAAAGCAACATTCCCTCACCAATTAGCAAGGGTAATGTTATTAGAACAAATATATCGGGCTTTTAGGATAAATAACCACGAGCCTTATCATAAATAGACTTATATTTTCATTGCAACTTCGTAGGCTCTCCAAATAACAGTCCTTAAATTTCCTACAGCAAGGCAATCGCCAACTAGATATGTGTTCTTGCCTTTCTTTATTAATGGATCAGGATTATAACCAACTGACATAATGACCGAGTCTACTGGTAGTTTTAAAGATTTCTCGCCCTTCTTCTCAATTACGATTTCATTATCGCCGATTGAAGATAATTTGGTTTCTAGATAAGTAGGAATCTTGTGTAATTTAAAGAAATCCCTTAAATAGGAAGAATTAGCTAAACATACTCCTCTTTGGGCGATTAAATCATCTTTCATTTCTACAATGATTGGCTTCTTTCCTTGTAAATAAAGTTCATAAGCGATTTCGCAACCAGTTAGTCCGCCACCAATAACAGCGACGGTTTCACCAACTTCTTTGCCATTAAGATAATCAATAGCATCAATTGCTTTCTCACTTCCTTCGATATTGAAATGCTTTGGTTTAGAACCTGTAGCAATTACATAGGCATCCGCTTTTAAGGAAGAAATATCTTTGATTTCGTTATTTAGGTGGACCTCGATTCCCATTTCATTAATTACATGTTCATACCAGGCTTCTAATCCTCTTAGTTTTCCTTTAAAAGAAGCTTTAGATGCGGGGATGAATGTTCCGCCTAAATGATCGCTTTTTTCATAGATAATAGGGGTATGTCCACGTAATTTTAATACACGGGCTGTCTCCATTCCTCCGATACCGCCTCCAATGATAGCAACTGTCTTTGGATGTTTAGTAGGTTTGATATTATGAATCTTAGACTGCATTGTTTCGGCATTTATCGCACATCTAGCCATATGTAAGGCATCTGAAAGAGTTTGGTCATTTGCTACACCTTTATAATGGGCCATAGTAAAGCAACCATTATGGCAACAAATGCAAGGACGTATGTCTTCTTCCTTGCCTTCTTTTAGTTTTGTAACCCATTCTTCATCTGCTAGGAATTGTCTAGCAACACCCATGGCGTCAATCTTATTTTCCTTAATGGCTTTAGCTGCTACTTTTGGATCCATTCTTCCTGCAACTACGATAGGTACATTTACAAATGGCTTTAAAGCAATTGCATCTTCAAGATTACAATTCTCTTCCATATAAATTGGAGGATGTGCCCAATACCAAGCATCATAGGTTCCGTTATCGCAGTTAAGCATGTCATAGCCAGCATCTACTAGCATTTTGGCAGCTATTTTACTTTCTTCAAAATCCCTTCCAACTTCTTTATATTCTTCATGAGGAAGAGCGCCTTTATTAAATCCCTTAGTTTTCGAAACAATTGAATATCTTAAAGACACAGGATAGTCTTTCCCACACTTTTCCTTAATGGCTTTTACTATCTCGATTGGGAAACGATATCTATTTTCTAATGAACCCCCGTATTCATCTTTCCTTCTATTTACATATTTCAAAGTGAATTGATCTAATAGGTATCCTTCATGGACTGCATGGACTTCAATTCCATCGACTCCTGCATCTTTGCATAATTTAGAAATACGAGCAAAAGCATCTATCATCTTATGTATTTCTTTTATAGTTAAAGCCCTGCTAGGACATTTATCCGACCATCTATTCGGGGCAGGGGAAGAAGAGGCACATATCTTTTCTATATCCAAGAATGGTTTGCATAATAATTTCAGTGGCTTGTTGTTATTTATTGTAACCATCATTTGGTTAACTGCCATTGAACGTCCAAAACCTGCTGTAAGTTGGACAAACATCTTAGACCCATATGAATGTATTTCATCCATGAACTTCTTTAGTTTCTTATACATTCCTTTATTCGAATATAACCATTGCCCACCCATTGGGTTTTGGATAGGGGCAATGCCAGGAAGGATAAGTCCTACATTGTTTTTGGCTTTTCCTAATAAGAATTTAGCGGCTTCTTCATCAAAATGAGGACGTTCCATCCATCCAAAAATAGATGTCCCTCCCATAGAAGTCATAACAATGCGGTTTTTAATCTCGCAGTTATTAATTCTCCAAGGTGTAAATAACGGTTCTAATTCTTTATCCATAAATATGTCCTTTAATTGAACTGATTTTAGCATGCGAAAAGAATTTAACGATATCCAAATCTTTTTAATGTGTCTATT
>JALEUF010000137.1 GCA_022781015.1 Caryophanales bacterium | reverse complement strand
AGCAAGGAGAAGATATGAAACAACTAGATATTGCCTCAATGATTCTAAATGACATCTTGGATAACCATACCCGTTTCCCTGATGCTTTAAAGAAAGTATTCCAATCTTCAGTCGAACTTCGTCCTCTTAGAGGCGATGTTGCCGGACTTATTGGATGCGAACTTAGACATGATTTGCTTTTTGCTGAATTGCTTAAGGGCATCGATGGATTAGATGAAAAAGATAAACGCATCGTCTCTTTAGGACTTGCTAATGTCTATTTCTACCGTCATTTCTCATTAGAAGAAATCTCTACTGCCGTCAAGGGCAGATTAGGAGAAGAAAAATATAATCTAGTCAGTTCTCTATTTGTAGAAAAAGAGCCTGGCACTGATTTAGTTCCAGATTCAGTTGATAAGAAATCATTGACCTACCTTTCACTTCGTTACAATATCCCTGAATGGGCCTTAAAGATTTTCCATCATTTCAATTATTCGATTTGCTTTAAGTCTGCAAAAAGATATGCCCGTCCATTTGTTACAACTTTACGTCTAAAAGATGAAAGTTTATACGAAGGTTATAAGGCTTCTATTGATTTTGCCGAGACTAAGATTCCATATATCTTCGCCTATAAGGGAAAGACCCCATTAAGGAAGATTGAAGATTTAAAAAATGGCAAATTATTTGAAGAACGTCCTGGAGTAAAAGATATTATTGACCAAACTTTAATCAGTGCTCCATGCGAAGCCCTTTTATATACTGGTAGCCAAAAAACCGGCTTTGAAAAAGAATTAATCCAAACATATAAAAATACCATCGGATTAAATATCGGTACCAAGGATTTAGATGCCAAAGTCGATGTTGTCAGGGAATTAAAGCAAACTGGCTTAAAGAATGTAAATCTATATGAAGCCAAAGATCCTTTATCAATGGACGCTGCAATTTCTTCTCAGCAAGATTTAGTTATCTGTTGCCCAGATTCTACCAATTTCGACGCAATTTCCGTCTCTCCTGATTTCTTTATCCAATTCGATAGAGATAGAATGGATGAAATAATGCAAGGGGAGAAAGATGCCCTTGAAGGATGTAGCAAATTTGTGGAAGTCGGTGGCAAACTTGTCTATTGCGTATTTACTCTTTCCGTCAAAGAAGGAAGAGGCACGGTTACATCTTTCTTGAAGAACCATCCTGAATTTGAATTAATCAAAGATAAGCAACACTTCCCATTCGAAGAAGCTGGCTGCACCTATTATTATGCGATTATGGAAAGAAAAGAGGATGAACTAACTTTGTCTACTCCAATAAGCTCTTTGCAACAAACTTCACTAGCCTCTTCTTCCTCAGTTAGCTTTGGTAAATAGAAATGAAAAAGAATCTCCTTGGCTACACATTGGATAGGATGGTAGAGGAGTTCGTTTCATTAGGAGAAAGCAAATATAGAGCCAAACAGGTTTTTTCTTGGATATATAAGAAACGTGTTCTTGATTTTTCCTTAATGAGCGACGTCTCTAAATCTTTTCGTGCTAAATTAGAAAGCGACTATTGCCTTACTTTGCCTAAAATCCATACTCGTCTAGATTCAAAAGACGGGACTATCAAATTGCTTCTAGAAATGGAAGATGGCTCAAAAGTAGAAGCCGTCATGATGCCTTATGATTATGGGTGTCCAATTTGTGTTTCTAGTGAAGTTGGCTGTTCTATGGGATGCGCTTTCTGCGCCTCTGGTTTATTAAAGAAGAAACGCGGGTTAGAAACTTCTGAAATGGTTGGAGAGTTGATGCTTATCAACCAGATATTAGAAGAAAGAGGGGAATCAGTGACCCATATTAATGTCATGGGTACAGGTGAACCTTTCGATAATTTCGATAACGTCATGGATTTTATCCGTATTGCCAATAATCCATTTGGACTAGGGATAGGCGCTAGACATATCACCGTCTCTACATGTGGCCTTCCAAAAGGAATAATCGAATATGGCAAATTAGGGATACAAACTAATTTGGCCTTATCTTTGCATGCTCCAAATGACGAAATAAGAAATAAGATCATGCCTATTTCTAAAGCCTATGATCTAGATACGGTATTTAAGGCCTTAGAAGAATATTATGCGACTAGTGGAAGGCGTATAACTCTAGAATATATCATGTTAAAAGGATTAAATGATTCTAGGGAAAATGCGAAAGAATTAGCAGCCTTAATCCATAAATACAAGGTTTTGTGTTATGTAAACTTAATCCCATATAACGAAGTCAAGGAAATGCCTTTTAGGCGTAGCGAGATGACTACTTGCCGTAATTTTGTCACTACCTTGATGCAAAATGGGATTAACGCGACTATAAGGAAAGAATTCGGTGGAGACATTGATGCAGCCTGTGGCCAACTTAGGGTCAAGGTTGAGAAGAATAGGTGATAAAAAGAATGAAACGCTACAAGGGAGTCTATGCTTTTAAAACTGATATTGGCAGGGTTAGGATCTCTAATGAAGACCAAGCCCTAGTTTTAACTAATTCCCTTGGCGAAGTCTTACTTGCCGTCTGCGATGGGATGGGTGGCCAAAACAAGGGGGACTGTGCTTCTAAATTAGCCATTGGTTACCTTCGTGATGCCTTTTTGGAAAAGAAGACGTCTTTCTCTTCTTTCTTGAACAAAATGTGGCTAGCTAAGGCAATTAAAGGTGCGAATGCCTTGGTATTTAAAGAAGCTTCTAGCAATCCTAGATATAAAGATATGGGTACTACTATGGTCACCATTCTTTTAAGTGGTGATAAGATGTATCTAGGCAATGTTGGCGATTCTAGATGTTATAGCTTGTATAACGGCAAACTAAATTTATTAAGTGAAGACCAGACTTATGTAGATTATCTATATAGGACTGGAAAGATTAGCAAAGAAGCAACTGCCTCTAGGGAAGATAGGCATGTATTGATGAATGCCTTGGGAGTTTTCCCTTCAGCTTCTTTCGATTTAAAAGTATCTATGTATAATGGCGAATCCATCCTTCTTTGTAGCGATGGCCTTTACAATAATCTCCCTGATATCGAGATTAGGGCTATCATGTCTACAAATGACTCTCCTAGCGAGAAAGTCGATTCTTTTATTAATGAGGCTAATGGTAATGGGGGTAGCGATAATATAGCAGTCGCCTATTGGGAGGCCTTGAATAATGATTAAAATCGGGGACAAGATAGACGATAGATATAGAATTGTTTCCCGTATTGCAACCGGAGGTATGGCAGACGTCTATGAGGCCAATGACCTTATTTCGCGTCGCATTGTCTCTATCAAGGTTATGAAAGAGGAACTTTTAAAAGATCCTATAAATTTGGCTAGATTCAATAATGAAACGGCTTCTGCTGCAAGTCTAAATCACCCAAATATCGTCAAAGTATATGGAAGAGGGATAATCGAGGGCAGACCATATATGGCTAATGAATATGTCAAGGGACAAACTTTGCGTGATAAGCTTAATTTCTCTTTGTCCTTGCCTCTATCTGATGCCTGCGAAGTCATGCTTCAATTGACATCTGCAATCGATTATATCCATAAACATGGGATAATTCACCGCGATATAAAGCCAGATAATCTTTTCTATATGTCAGATGGAACGATTAAGATTAGCGATTTTGGTATTGCTACTCCAATCGGAACTAGATTTAATGGAGATTCAATACAAGGAACAATTTATTATTGTGCCCCAGAAGTATTGACTGGTGAACCGGCTTCGATTGCTAATGATATATATTCGATGGGAATAGTATTTTTTGAGACCTTAACTGGACAGGTTCCTTTTGATGGGGCTAGTTTAGAAGATGTTGCATTAAAGCAAATAAAGAAACGCTTCCCTGAACCATCTAAGATAATCCCTACTATCCCAAAGCAAATCGACAAGATAATAATTACCGCTTGCAGGAAACGTCCAGAAGAAAGATATCCTACAGCAGAAGCGATGCATCAAGCTTTGGTAAATGCGATTTCCGATAAAGATAATTTCTCTGAAAGAAAGGGTATCCTATCTAGGATATTTGGTTTCAAATGAGCATTGTTTCTCCTTCAATTCTTTCTGCTTCTTTTTCTTCTATTCATGAAGAAGTAAATAAAATGGCTCTTAATGGGGCTAAGTTTATTCATCTAGATGTAATGGATGGCAAATTTGTCCCTAATACAACTTTCGATGCTTCTTTATTGAATAAGATTAAAGATATTGATATTGTTAAAGATACCCATTTGATGGTGGTCTCTCCTTTTAAGGAAATTAAAGAATTCGCCAAGGCTGGATCAAATATAATCACAATCCATGTCGAGGCCTTTTCTAGCAATGAAGAAGTCTTGAAGGCGATAGAATTAATCAAATCGCTTAATGTAAAGCCGGGAATTTCGCTTAAACCAAACACTAGAGTAGAAGATGTAGTTCCATTTTTACCCTTAGTTGGTTTAGTTTTAGTAATGTCAGTTGAGCCAGGGAAA
>JALEUF010000062.1 GCA_022781015.1 Caryophanales bacterium | reverse complement strand
TTATTAAAGTACGAATAGGCTTCTTTAGAAGTCAAAGATGGTTTGAATCCGCTTTTATTAGCAGAAGGGACCAATAAGGGTTCCCCTACTTTTCCAATCATATCTAAAACTTGGTTAGAATTAGGAACCCTTACACCTATTTTATTTGTCGATAGGCTTAGATAATCCTTTTCGCCTTCTCTAGCGTCTAAAATCAAAGTAATTTCACCAGGCATGAATTTTTTCATAACATTGATGATTCTAGAATTTACTTTACAATGCCTTACAACCTGACAGATAGAAGAACACATTAAAGTAAACGGTTTATCAGCCGGCCTTTCTTTTAATGCGACCAATTTTTCAAAATATTCTTTCTTAGAAGATAATATTCCAATTCCATAAACTGTTTCAGTGGGAAAACAAATTGCTTCTCCCTTTTTTAATGCATCGACTGCAAGATTAACTTCATCCCAACCAATAATTCTAGTTTCCATAATTTACTCCAAGAAAATAAAGGCAAATCTATCAAGGTCATTGAGATCTTTAATAAATTCTAGTTTATATGAATAGTTCCCTAAATATTTTTTGCATAGATCTTCTATGTATTCTTTTAAGTCATAACCTATTTCAAAGACGATAAGCAAAGATCCTTTTTTAACTTTATTAACATCTGCAAGTATCTTTTCATATACAGAAGAAGAGAAATCTAAATATAAAGCAGAGGCAGGTTCAAAAAAGGAAACTGAAGGCTGAACATCTTTTTTATTGACAATATAAGGTGGATTAGAAATGATAATATCTAAATTCATATTCCTTTCTATATAAGGCTTTAAGGAATCACCTTTATAAAATGAAATTGGAAGAGAATATTTCTCTGCATTTTTCTTAGCGACTTCTAAAGCGGGAGAAGAAATATCAGAGGCAGAAACTAGCCAATTCTTATACATGTTTTTAATAGAGCAGGCAATGGCTCCTGAACCAGTTCCAATATCTGCAACTACTAAATAATTTCTAGGATCGAAATAGTCATAAATCTTCTCACTTAGATTTGCTATTAATTCAGTTGTTTCCATCCTGGGGATTAAGACATTTCTATCTACATATAATTTCAAATCTAAGAAATTAGCTTCATTAATTATATATTCAACAGGCTCATTGTTTTTTAGTCTTTCAACTTGAGAATTAAATAGGGCAATTTGCTCTTCGCTCATCTCTTTATCTTTATAATATAAAGTATCAATTGGCGACGCAAATCCCATATCAAATGCAAGTAAAACGCGCAAATCTGAAGAAAGAATATGATAAGGTTCACAAAGTTTCAAAGCTTCTAGATATACCTCATAGATTTTCTTCATCTTTGTGTTCTTCCTCTAATAATTTTTGTTCTTGGTCAAAATGAATTAAAGCATTAATGACTGGGTCTAATTCACCTTCCATTACATGGTCAAGTTGATTGATTGTAAATCCAATTCTATGATCGGTAACTCTATTTTGCGGATAGTTATAAGTTCTTATCTTTTCAGAACGTTCCCCAGTACCTATTTTTAGTTTCCTTTCAGTAGCACGTTTGGAGTCTTCTTTCTCTTGGAAATAAGCAAAGACTTTAGCCCTAATCATCTGCATGGCAATTTCTTTATTTTGTAGCTGTGCTTTCTCAGTTTGACACGCTACAACTAAGCCAGTCGGAATATGGGTTATACGGACTGCAGATTCAGTTTTATTGACGTTTTGTCCTCCAGCACCTTGAGAGTGGTATGTATCGATTTTTAAATCATTTGGATTAATCTTTACGTCAACTTCTTCTGCTTCTGGCATTACTAAAACAGTCGCAGTTGAAGTATGGATTCTACCACTAGCTTCAGTCTTAGGGACACGTTGGACACGATGCGCGCCAGACTCGAATTTCAATTTAGAATAAACCGAGTCTCCCTTAATCATAAAGGAAACGTTGGAATAGCCACCAGCTTCAGAAACCGAAGCATCTAGCATTTTAATTTTCCAACCTTGTTTTTCAGAATACTTTTCATACATCCTGAATAAGTCGCCCGCGAAAATATTTGCTTCGTCTCCTCCGACTGCCCCTCTAATTTCGACAATAATGTTTTTGTCGTCATTAGGATCTTTTGGAAGAAGAAGAGTTTTAAGAGTTTCCTCTAATTCTTCGTTTCTAGCTTGAGCGGATTTTCTTTCTTCTTTGGCAAGTTCAGCAATTTCTTCATCACCAGAATTTTCTAGTTCAAAAGAATCGGCAATTTCTTGTTCGTGCTTTAAATATTCATTATAAAGTCTAGTAGGTTCTTCTAGATAAGCCTTCTCTTTTGAAAGCTTGGTAAATCTATTAATATCAGAAGCTACATCTTCTTTTTCTAATTCAGCCTCCAATGAAGCAAATCTCTCTTTTGTCGCCTCGAGGCGTTTTTTCATGTTCTCGTCCATAAATAATCTCTCTACGGGGTGAAATTATATCATTTACCCCAGCAATTTGGAAAACAATGGAGCAAAACCTCTTCTAATCATAGATTAGCAACTAGCAAGTAAGGCAACAAATAGTTATAATTTGAAAGATATGTCTTATAAAGCCTTGTATAACAAATATAGACCTGCCTCTTTTGAAGAAGTGGCAGGACAGCAAAGCATTGTTAGAACTTTGCGTAACGCGATTAATAGCGGAAAAATTGCCCACGCCTATCTTTTCTGTGGCCCTAGAGGTACCGGAAAGACTTCAATGGCGCGTTTATTCGCTAAAGCACTTAACTGTGAAGAAGGCATTGGCCATCAATGCAATAAGTGTTCAAATTGTTTGACACTTAATTCTTCTTCCCATCCTGACGTAATTGAAATTGACGCCGCTAGTAATAATGGCGTTGACCAAGTTAGGGAATTAATTGATCAAGTAAGATACCTTCCAATTAAAGGAAGATATAAAGTTTACATAATCGACGAAGTCCATATGATGTCCCAAGGTGCTTTTAATGCCTTATTAAAAACATTAGAAGAACCGCCGGATCACGTAATCTTCATCTTGGCCACCACCGAACCTCATAAAGTTTTGCCAACCATTCTTTCTAGATGCCAAAGATATGATTTTACAAAAATCGATGATGCTGATTTAAAAGCTAAGTTACTTTGGATTGCAGGAATGGAAGACTTCTCTTATGAAGACGCTGCCATTGACGAAATCGTTAGACTTGCTGATGGAGGCATGAGAGATGCCTTATCGATACTTGACCAAGCTCTTGCCTATGGAGATGGAAGTGTCAATGAAAAAG
>JALEUF010000035.1 GCA_022781015.1 Caryophanales bacterium | reverse complement strand
AGCGCATGTATTTTTCTAATGCGTCTTTTTTGTCACTATCGTAATAATTCCAACATTCAGAAAAAGACAAAGGCAAGACATGAATTTTATCACCCCTGCCTCTAAATTCAGTAATAATATCTTTAACTAAAAATTTTGCATTACTGCCAGTAACGTAAACATCATATTTCTTATTACTAACATAATTATTTAAAACAAATTCAAAAGCATCAAGTTCCTGCACTTCATCTAATAGAAGAAAATAATGCCCAGGAGCAGCAGTTTTCTTGGATATATAATTAGAAAACTTATAAGGATTAACCTTTCTTTTTTCTATTTTTAATTCAAGAAGATCTTCCCCAATCTTTCTCAAATCTTCATCATTATCGAATGCGAACTTGATAACATGTGAACTTTTTACGCCTTTTTCAGAAAGCAAATATTGATAAAAAATCTCATTCAGCAAATAAGACTTCCCAGATCTACGCAATCCAGTAATGATTTTAATCATTCCATTATCAATCTTATTGATTAACTGATTTAAATATTTATCTCTTTTAATAGTTATCATAAGTTCACCTTTATATGCCTTAATTTTATATTAACAGCCTCTGAACATCAATATTCTATTCGATTTTTCGTGCCAATTGGCGGAATAAATCGAATAGGCTTTATCACATGTTCCATTTAGCACTCTTCCTAATTCGGTTTATTATTAACGACAGGGCAAGTTCATTAATGCTTTAAACTAAATCACTCCACGTGATCTAGATAAATCCCTATTTTAGATAAGGCTTTGACTATATCGAAAATATCTTTTCCTTTTGGACTTACATATCTTCTACAAATACCTGGATTTTCTTCGTTAATAAGGTCGCCTGCAGTGACAATGTTATCCACTTCTTCTATACCTAATTCTTTTAGTTTTTGGATGAATGGGTCCCTTATTTTTGAATAAATGCTTATCAAATTATATTTACATTTTATTATCTCTATTTGGTCTTTTAAAGAAGAGAAACCAAAAGAAGAAATCCCATCATTAATCAATATATCCCCTAAATCATTAAGGATAGATAACATAAATTCATGATCGATGTTATCTAAATAATAGACATCATTATGCAATGTATCTTCTTTGCCTTTATTTAATTCAGCTTCTTTTTCTTTAGAGCAAGGTACTTCTAATATAAAAAAGCATGGTTCAGGAATTAATAATGACATTGATTTCATTATCTCTAAATAATTATCTGCATCGGCATTTATAAGAATGTTATCACCCTCAATAGCAAAGCATTCCTTTATTTGGTTTGTATTATTTATTTGATAACCTTTTGATAATTTCATTAACATTTATTGTCGCAAATCTTATACATTTTTTGCGACATCCCATTATTAAAAATCCTTTAGATATATGTCTATATCAATCAAAGGAACGTTCTTTGTATGGCTGATGCTTTTGACTACCGCAAAAAGATATTTTCCTGCATCCATTAATCTAGCAAATATAGACGAATCTACTTCAGGCACATAACCCACTACTTCATTATCGTTATTTTTTATTATGATTTGGTTTTCTTCGTATTTAGATTGACCACGAACAAAAACCAGACGTTCCCCTACTACTAATTTAAGCAATGGTCCTTTATCTTTTAATTTATATGTATTGGCTATTTTAGTAGAGAAAAGAAATATATCCCTAGACATGGGTTTAAGATATTCATTCATGTCTTTAGAATTCTTGATAACCAAAGACGAATTGATTTTAACTAACTTACCCATTAAGCTTCATGTCCCTTTACAATGTCAAATCTAGATAATTCCTTCTCTAGATTTTCTTTATATTCTTTATAATCGTTGATTTCTTTTTCTAGATTTTCATGAATCTCTTTTATTTCATCTTCATCATCAAGGATGAATTTATATTTATAAGGTTCATTATCCTTGATTTCGCTTATCTCGTCCTGTATTTGCTTAATCTTATTATCAATATCATCTATATGGATGTCGCCTTCTGCATTTACTATGATGATTACTTGATCATAAACCGCGACCAGACCCCTATAATCATTACATTTATAGCAATTAACAGCCTTATCCCATAATTCTTCTATAGTCTCATTGCCAACTAATTCAGGATGTAAATCGGGATGGATAAGGTGAACAATTTGGTAATATAACTTCTTTATCTTCTTTTCATCAAGGAAAGTAATAGGAGTCCCTTTTTCCTTGCTAGCCCTATTTATTTCAATAAGCTCATCCAATTTAGCCTGGTAATCAAGTATCTCTAAATCTATATATCTATCTAATTCAGAAGAATATATGGTTTCATTTTGATATGACTTCTTGACACAGTAAGCAATCTTCTTCTTTAAAGTAACTACTTCTAGTTTCAATTCGAATAAGTCTTCTATTTGTTTCCCGAATTCACGTGCATAATCAAGGCTATATTCAAAACATTCCTTTTCTAAGGATGCTTTTTCATTTAATAACGTTTCATAAATCTTAATCTTCTCATCCATAACTATTTAATGATATCTAGATAAAAGAAATCCTCGAAGTTAATAACATAGGTATGCCTATTATTAAATAAGGCACGTCTAAGGAAATCTTCGATTGATTTATAATATTTATCTAGACATTTAACCCTTATCTCCCCTTCATCAAAGAATGATTCGATTTCATATTGGTTCCCATTGTATGTAAGCCTTACTTTATTAGGTTTAGCTAGTATATAGAATAAATCAAAGAAATCGATATTATCTTCATCTAATTCACTTATTTGGTATAGTAACGAAATAGTGCGTCTTGCTACTATAAAATTCCCCCAGAAGGAGTTATATCTAATCCTTTGGGTTATATATGCCTTGCCTTTTTCTAATAAAGGGAGTGCTAAATCAATTTTACCTTCATCGATATAAATAGAAGCAAGCCTATGCGCAACTTCTGGAAACGGAGAAAATACATCATTAAGATCTTTAACCTTATCATATATTTCTAATAGCAGGGCTTTATATTTAGCTTCATCTTTATCCACACCATATCCATTATGGTACATATCGGCAATTTTCATCGCCGCTTCTAGATTACCTCTAGATTTAGAGATGGAGAAATAATGGAAAGCCTTCTTATAATCTCTTTCCCCAGTTCTTCCATAATAATAGATATATCCGAGTCCATCAGCAGCCCAGGTATCCCCTGCTTCATCTGCCATTAGATAATATTTCTCGGCTAAATCATATTTTTGCTTGTCATAATAAAGCCCACCTAGAGTAACCATTGCATCTGGATCATTTTCGGTTTCGATAAGATAACTACAAGCCTCAATGAAAACAAACTCATCATCCTCATTAGGATTGTCATTCCTATAATACTTCCTGATAATGGACTTAGCTTCTGATTTGGTCATTTTTAATAATTAGCATTCCACTTAATTTCAACTAGAACCTTCACTCCAGTTCCATCGAATAAATCAGGGCTATCCGCTTCTTTGTTCTTGACATTTATTGTCGTTAATCTATCGCATTCGGCAAAAGCATTCTTGCCAATGCTTTTAACAGTAGGAAGTTTTAATGTAACCATTTTAACCATAGATCTAAAGGCGTTCATGCCTATTTCTAATTCGCCTGTAACATTAGATAAATCAAGAGTAGTCCCACTTCCTTCACTACCTAAACCATATAAAGAATCGTTATATAACTTAACTAATGTGGATGGGAATTTAATGTTGTCTATATTAATGGACTTATCGTTTAACTTCTTTATTCCTTTGAAGTCATAAACCCTATTTTGTAATAAAGAAGACATATCAAGTCCGGCGGTAGGAATAGAAGAAATCCCTGTTAAGGAATATCCTTTTAAGGAACTATCATATTCAAAAGAATAAATGCCTTCAGTTAAAGTCTTTTTTATACATACGCAATATAAATCAAGGTTAGTTGTTACTGGTTTACTAAAATCAATTTTAGCAGACTCAAACTGTCTATCTAAAGCAGTCTGACCGGTATAAAGAGTACTTAAATCTATCCCTTC
>JALEUF010000012.1 GCA_022781015.1 Caryophanales bacterium | reverse complement strand
CGATCTTGCCGCGTGTGACTTATTAGTTCCTGGTGAAGGCGAAATAATCGGTGGTTCCCAAAGAGAAGAACGTTACGAAATATTAAAATCCAAGATGGAAAAAGCCGGAAATATCGATGGACTCGAATGGTATTTGAATCTAAGAAAATACGGTGGAGCTATCCATTCTGGATTTGGAATTGGATTTGATAGATTACTAATGTATCTAACCGGAGTTAGCAATATCCGTGATACAGAACCTTACCCAAGGACATCATCTAACTTAAAATATTAATATGGAAGAAATTGATAATACAAAAGTAGAAGAAACAAAAGAAAAACTTCCTTCGAGTGAAAAGGAAGTTGCCAGGAAAAGAGTATTTTTCCTTCTTTTGGGCATTTGTATTGTTATTTTGGCTTTCATTATTTGGGAAATTGTTGATATAGCGTTATACAAATGAAAAAGGATGGATTGATCTACAAGGCTTATTTTGACAAAGAAATCAAGTTTTCGATACGACTCGGAAGATTGCTTTTGGCCTTTGGATCAATTTTTCTTTTTATCAGCGGATTAGCCCATATTATCATTTCGATTATAAGTTTGGTTAATACTGATTATTCGACATTTACTGCCATTTCTTATTTTCTGGTCATCTTGTCTTTCGTCCTGTATTTATTTATGATTTTTTCTTCGATTGGAGGAGTGTCATTTTCTTTAAACAAGGGGCCTTTCCTTTCGCTGACTGCCTTAACTGCTATTGTTTCGGCCGTTTTCTTTTTTATCTGGATTATATTTGATTTCAATAATCTATTTTCTAGTGGGGATTGGGAATCTTTCCTTGAATCTTTCGCTTCCATAGATTTATCCTTGTGCATATACTTTATCGGCTGGTTTTTAGCCAAAGATTACCTAGATTAATTATGAAAAAGAAGTTACTTGTATTGATGCTTTTATTCTCTAGCCTTGCTTTAATTTCTTGTGGGGGTTCTAAAAAGAGTTCCTCTAAATGTAACGGGAACGGTTTAACTTGTCCGATTGGGCTTAGAATTGATTTATAAATAATTATTCACTTGGGGGAAGTGGTTTATCTGGAGTTATTTTTATATCTTCGCTAGCTTTAAATCCTTCTAGTGATTTTTCAAATACGCTAGAAGCTCTTCTATTAATCATGATTGCCCTAGAAATAAAAGCCTGGCAAGAAATTAGATAATAGACAATTGCAACATAGAAACAAGAGGTTGCTATATAAAATGGAAGATTGGCTAAAATGAATGTCGGACGATGTGAAACCGGAGGGAAGTTAGCTAATAAAGTTATTCCAAATACCTTAGTCCAGACTTCTTCAGCATTCCAATCGAACGAATAGAACAATTCAGAGAAAATAACAAAAGGATTTTCGTTCCATCTAGAAGTGGCAATGTTAGTAATTAGATAAATCAATAAACCAATAAAAGCGATTAAAAATGGATATAGGGATTCCTTAAATAGCTTCCTGCAGTTTTTCTTTAATCCTAATTTTTTAAAAGCAGCAGGGGTATCAACAACATGAGTAATAGCAACATCATGAAGCATGTTATCGGCTTTCTTTCCTTGATAAATCATGGTTTTCCTAACTGCAACACCAAGTAAGCCGATAATAAGGAAAAGGACCATTGCTATAACAAGCAAGACTATCAAGGCTTTTTTATCACTTTCAGAAAGAAGTATAAATAAATTCATTTTTTATCTCCTTCCGGGAAGTTAAGCAATTCAACATCGTTTTTTGGTTCATTTTCGATGACATTATTTGGATTAGCCATTGGGATTTGGTCTGGTTGTACATTATTTGCAGGTGGGGTTTGTTGAATTTGAGGGGCAATGAACCCTTGGTTAGGGATAAACCCATTATTCATGTTTGGATTCATTCCTATTTGAGGGCCTTGCTGGCCGGCTGGAATAAATCCAGTCGGGGTTTGTTGATAATAATTTTGTTGGATATAGACAGTTTGGCTAGCAGGGGCAGCTTCTTTCTTTTGTTCTTCCATTCCATTTTGCTTATCTATGGCTTTTTGAAGGATGTCATAAGCTTTATTATCTTCCTTAAATGGAGGGAATATAGGCTTACCAGAAAAGAAATTGACGATTAAAACAACACCTTGGTAAAGGAAATTGAATATTCCAAATATTCCAACTAGAGCGGCTATAACTAGGATTAATGGGAATAGTACCGCATACAATATTCCAAGTCCAAATTGTTTAATCGCGTTCATTGCTTTTTAATTTTGCTCTTATAATTCCTTATTATAAAGATATTAGTTTTCTTTTTTCCTTAATTTGGAGAATTCATTTATTAAAGAAGAGATAGGGAAGCTAATAAAAACTACTCCTATTAAGATTATCCCATATTTTTCTAAATAGAATTGATATAAATAGGCAAAAAGGAAAATTCCGATAAAAAATAATATCCCTAAAGATAGATATACATACCATTTCTGACTATAAAATACATTAATCGCGCTATAAATCGCCCAGTAGGAAGATAAACCTAATAAAAGTAATCCTAACCAAGGAACATATAATCCAATAATCATTGCAACTACTCCAAATACAATCGATAAGCATTCACCTAAATATGGGATGTCCTTGCTTTTTTTATCTAGATTCAATTTAGGTAATTCAAAATTAAGGAATAAGGCAGTTAAACCAACCTGGGCAAAAGAATACGCTAAATAAAATAAAGGTAATGCATCTTTTGCACCTTCTTTATTTTGCTTTATTAAGGATAGGATGGTCTCTCCTATATCGACACTAAATATTCCTTTTATTAGATAAAGGCATATATAGAATAATCCTAGTTCTAATAAGGATAATAAGAATAAGAGGATTGATTCGCTTATCTTTATTTTTCTACATATTCCAAAAGCAAATCCAATTAAGATAGACGGAAATATAAAAAATATAGTGTCCAAGATTGAATATAATCCAGCAATTAAAGATAAAGCAAAGGAAGTAAATAAGAATAGATAGGAATACCCTTTTTTACAAAATAATGGGGGCATGCATGCAAAAAAGGGAATAATCAGGGGCAAGAATAAATTAGACAAAGGGAAAAATGAGGCGATTAATGATATAACCGCGATTAGCCCAGAGCATATGCCTATGAAGGCTATATTCTCGCTTGTAGTTTCCTTTTGCTTGAAGATATTCATGTTTGCTCTTTTATATTTTACATTAAAGAGATTTTAAGTAATCTAAAAATTATCAGTGCCAAATGAGTGCAAAATCAGTGCCATTTTTCTATTTTGGAAGAAAAAATGGATTAATTGTTCCCGATCTAAGGGCTTTTTTCATCGGGATAAATATTTATATCCAATTTGAATCACAATTCTTCCTAAATATTGCTTTTCCTTATTTATAAGGAATGAAAGCAATTGTAAAATAGTAAGGCTATGAATATTGATTACGCTTCCTTACTTAATAAAACTCAGCTTCAGGCTGTTTCAACTTCCTCTGCCCATGTCCGTGTCATTGCGGGTGCCGGGTCTGGGAAAACTCGTGTATTAACATACCGTATTGCCTATTTGATGGATGTTTTTAACGTTGATCCATCTTCGATTTTAGCAGTTACTTTTACTAATAAAGCCGCTAATGAAATGAAAGAAAGGGTAGAAAAACTTGTTGGTAGTTCTGCTTCTTTTCTAACTGTCTGCACATTTCATTCTTTCTGCGCTAGATTCTTAAGAAGAGAGGCCTATCTATTAGGGTTTCCACCTTCATTTTCAATTCTAGATGATGAAGATAGCGGTAAACTTATCCAAGAAGTTGCAGTAGAAGCAAACTACAAAAAAAGCGACCCAATAGTTAAAGAATTACGTTCCTATATATCTAGAAAGAAGAATAAAGGCGAATATCCTGATGATATAAAGGTCAATCCTTTCTATGTTAATGAAAAAGAAATGGTTGATATGTACAAAGAATACGAAAGAAAGAAAGACAATGCCCTCAGCATGGATTTCGATGACCTTATATTAAAGACTTTATATATCTTAAAGAATTATCCTGAGGTCAGGCAGAAATGGTCTACTAGGTATAAACATCTCTTAATTGATGAATTCCAGGATACAAACAATGTCCAGTATGAATTAATTAACCTTCTTTCGGTTGATAATACAAATCTATATGTGGTAGGTGATCCTGACCAGACTATCTATACCTGGAGAGGTGCCAATCAAAAGATAATCCTAGATATGCCTAGACGTTATCCTGATTTAGAAGATGTAATACTAAATGAAAACTATAGGTCTACTTCACCTATATTAAACGCGGCCAATTCACTTATCTCACATAACAAGAAAAGAGTTCCTAAGGATTTATTTACTAGCCAAAGTGGTGGACTTCCAGTCATTGTAAAATCTTTCTCGAAAGATGAAGAAGCTAATTATGTCGTTAACGAAATAGAAAAGATAGCTGGCAAATCTAGTGATGCCGTATATTCAAACATTGCTGTTTTATATCGCTCTTCCTATTTGACTAGGCCTTTTGAAGCTGAATTAGCACATAGAGGTTTACCTTATAGGATTTTTGGAGGGCTTAGGTTCTACCAAAGAAAAGAAGTTAAGGATGTCCTTGCCTATTTCAGGGTTTTAGTTAATCCAAAAGATGACGTTGCTTTTGATAGAATCGTTAATGTCCCATCTAGGAAAATAGGTGCCGCCAGCCTTGAAATAATTAAAAAGGAAGCAACTGAGGCTAAATTAGGTGAATATGAATATATAAAGAATGTTCCTTCTGATTCAGAGATTCCAAATAGAATTCTTGTCGCTTTAGGCGCTTTGGTTTCCAAGATGGAAAAGACTAAGGAAAGACTACAAGAAAGAAGTGAGGCCTATAGTGCCATCTTAAAGGATTTCATAACTGATATTGGCTATTATGCCTATGCGGCTGAAAACCAAGAGCTAGATGAAGATAGGGTTGGCAACGTCAATGCCTTATTTGATGATTTAAATGCATATTTGTCACATAATCCAAATTCAACATTTGAGGAATATTTGCAAAATATCGCTTTAGTTTCTGCCCAAGATGATATTTCTGGTGGCAATTATATTTCCTTGATGACAGTTCACGTTGCCAAAGGGCTTGAATTTGATAACGTCTTTGTAATTGGATTATCAGAAGGTTCTTTCCCTTCTCCAAAAGCTTTAAGCGATGATAGTGAGCGCGATGCCGAGGAAGAAGAAAGGCGACTTGCTTATGTTGCCTTTACTAGGGCAAAGAAACAGCTTATCTTGACCTATAATACTTCTTATACATATACAACTGATTCTAGGCAGGCCCCATCTAGATTTATAAAAGAAGCAGGGCTAGAAGTACCTAAGGAAAGAGATGATAGCTTCTATAGTTCCTATGGGGGATATAAGAAACGTAACCTTGATTTAGAAGATTCCGATTATATTGATTATGATCCTGGGTTTGATTCTTTCTTTACGAAAAAGAGTCAAGAAAAGAAACCTGTATATGAAGAAAAGCCTACTTCAAATGGGGTAATTTGCTGGAGAGTTGGGGATAGGATTAACCATTCTAAATTTGGATTAGGTACAGTAAGCAAGATAATTAATGAAGAAATGTTTGAGATTGATTTTGATGATGGAAGCCATCGTACAATGCTTTCATCCCATCCTTCAATCAGCAGGGTTTCTTCTTTTGGAGGTAAAGCCTAATGGATAAATTAGAAGCAATTAAAAGAAGGGATTACCTTTCTTCTAAATTAGATCAATGGACCTATGAATATTATGTACTAGATAATCCAAGTGTTGATGATGCTACTTTTGATAGGTACATGAATGAACTTATCTTACTAGAAAAGGAATATCCTGATATCAAATTAGCGACCTCTCCTACAAATAGGGTCGGTGGCCAAGTTGCTAAGGAATTTAAGAAAATACCACATAAAAGACTTATGCTTTCTCTAGGCAATGTCTATAACGAAGATGAAGTCACTGACTTTGATAGAAAGATAAAAGACGTCACCCATGAAGCGATTAATACATATATGGGTGAGGTAAAAATCGATGGATTAGGCATGTCGCTTATTTATGAAAACGGCTTGCTTCAATATGCCGTTACTAGAGGGGATGGAGTAATGGGGGAAGACGTTACCCAGAATGTCATTACCATTAAATCAATTCCACTAACCGTAAAAGAGAAAAGGCCATTTGAAGTAAGGGGTGAAGTATTCATGCCGAAAGCTTCTTTAGATGCCTTAAATAAAGATAGGGAAGCAAAGGGACTGCCTTTATTTGCAAATGCTAGAAATGCTGCGGCTGGAAGCATAAGAAACCTTGATTCTAGCGTTGCTGCTTCTAGGCGTCTTGATGCCTTCTGGTATTACCTAGTAAATGCAAGGGAATTAGGATTTTCATCCCATTCAAAAGCACTTGATTACCTAGATGAATTGGGCTTTAAGACTAACCATGAAAGAAGGCTCCTCCATGGGGTTAAGGATATGGTTAACTATATCGATGAATATACCCAAAAAAGAGAAAGTTTACCTTATGATATCGATGGACTTGTATTCAAGGTTGATAATTTGCTTGAATATGATGAAATTGGCTATACAGCAAAGACTCCAAAATGGGCAACAGCCTATAAATTCCCTCCATTAGAAGTTAAAACTAGGTTATTGGATATTATTCTAACAGTAGGTAGGACAGGTAGGATTACTCCTAATGCTGTCCTTGAACCTGTTAGGGTTGCCGGCTCTTTAGTGCAGAGGGCTACCTTAAATAATGAAGATTTCATCAAAGAAAAAGGATTGATGATTGGAGATATTGTCTCTTTAAGAAAAGCAGCAGATGTTATTCCTGAAGTTGTGCGGCCTATAATATCCGAAAGAGATGGGACAGAGAAACCATTCATCATGCCTCTAGATTGTCCAATATGTCATAAGCCTTTAACAAAAGTACAAGGTTTGCATTATTGTTTAAATCCAGACTGCCAATCTAGGAAAATAGAAGGAATGATCCATTTTGCCTCTAGAGACGCGATGGATATAGACGGGATGGGCGATAGGGTTGTTGAAGAATTCTTTGGAGAAGGATTCTTAAGCGATATCCCTTCTATTTATGAACTTTATAACCATGCAGAAGAAATAAAAGAATTAGATGGCTGGTCAGATAAATCCATTACAAGCCTAACCAAGGCTATCGAAGATTCTAAATCACGTTCACTAGAAAGATTGTTATTTGGACTAGGCATAAAAGAAGTAGGATCCAAGACTGCTAAAATATTAGCCAAGCAATTCAAGAACCTTACTAATTTCTATATAGCAAGCGAACAAGAATATTTAAATATAGATTCTATTGGACCAGTATGTGCGAAAGCCTTATTTGATTATTTCCATGATGAAAAGAATAGGGAAATGCTAAATAAATTAGAACAATATGGGGTTAACTTCAATTATCTTGGGGTTGATGAAATTGATGTTAATTCCTATTTCTATAATAAGAATGTCGTCCTTACTGGTTCATTAGAAAGATATTCCCGTAATGAATTAACTTCGATTCTAGAAGGGATAGGGGCTAAAGTATCTTCTAGCGTCTCAAAGAAAACCGATTGCGTCATCGTTGGAAAAGATGCCGGAAGCAAGCTAGAAAAAGCTAAGCAACTAGGTGTTTTGACTATGGATGAAGAAGAAGCGCTTTCTCATTTAGGGAAAATCGGACAATAGTAGTATACTTTCAAAGAGGTTATTTATGAAAAAGATTACAAAAGAAGTTCTAAATGACGCGGCTGAGAGATTAATGTTTAAATTAACTCCTGCCGAAGTCGATACTCTTTATGAAGAATTTGTTATTTTGACAAAGCAAATGGAATTATTAGGAGATATTAAAGATATTGACTCTTATGAGTCCATGACTTTCCCATTTGGCTGCGAGACTTCCTATTTAAGAGAAGATATTCCAGTAACTCCATTAGAAACTGAAGTCGCTCTTTCTAATGCAAAAGTTACTATGGATAACCAAATCAAATTACCAAAGGTGGTCATTTAATATGTCAGTTTTAGATAGAACAATATTAGAAATACATAAGGCCTATATTAATAAAGAAGTCACTCCTCTAGAATTAACATTAGAGGCAATAAAGCGGGCCAAGGAAGATAAAAATAATGCGATAGAAATTCTAGATGAAGTAGGTGCGATAGAATTTGCCTCATCTTTAAAAGAAGTAGAAATAGATAACCCATTATGGGGAATTCCATTTTTCTGCAAGGATAATTTCTCTACTAAGGGAATAGAAACTACGGCATCTAGTAATGTCTTGAATGGATATGTGCCTGTTTTTGATGCCGAAGTAGTAGCTAGATTAAAGCAAAAGAAAGCCATCATGATTGGTAAATCCACCATGGATGAATTAGCTATGGGCGGAACTGGTACGACTGGCCATAAAGGAAAAACATTTAACCCATATGATGAAACTCATACTAGGATGATTGGTGGATCTAGCTGTGGTAGTGCTGCCTTAACTAGTGCAGGGGTCGTTCCTTTTGCTACTGGAAGCGATACTGGTGACTCAGTTAGAAAGCCAGCTGCCTATGCTGGATTAGTAGGAATGAAGCCAACTTGGGGAAGGATTTCTAGGTTTGGTTTATTCCCATTTGCCCCAAGTCTAGACCATGTTGGATATTTCACCCGTTCAGTTAAAGATAGTGCCGTTTTATTAAATGCTTTAGCAGGAAGAGACGAAAAAGATTCGACTTCATCAACTGTAGAAGTGCCAAATTACTTGACCCATATAGATGATTCTATAAAGGGAAGGAAGATTGCAGTCATTAAGGAAATAAATGAATCAGTAGGCGATAAGAAACTTCTTTCTTCTTTTGAAAAAGGCGTAGAAAAGCTAAAAGAAGAGGGTGCTATAGTAGATTATGTATCTTTCCCATTAGAATTATTAAAGGCAATCTATCCAGCCTATATAGTAATTTCTTGTGCCGAGGCTACTAGCAATGATGCAAATCTAGACGGCATTAAGTTTGGCCCAAATTATGGAGGCAATAGTTATCAAGAAGTAATGATGAATGCCAGGACTAAGGGATTCTCAGAGCTAATTAAAAGAAGATTTGTCATCGGAAGTTTTGCTTTAATGAGAGAAAACCAGGATGTATTGTTCTTACGTGCTACTAAAGTAAGGGCCAAGATTGTTGAGAAGGTTAATGAAATATTATCTTCTTACGATGCGATCCTTACTCCAGCTGCACCTAATGTTGCCCCGTTATTTGAAGGAAGCAGCAACAAGTTATCTAGCGAATATCTAATCGCTGATAATCAACTTGCCCTTGGTAATTTTGCTGGATTGCCTTCAATTACCCTTCCGTTAACATTAGAAAATTCCCTTCCATTAGGAATTAATTTCATGGGAAGGAAATTCGAGGAATCATTATTATTCAACATTGCCAATAAATTCGAAGAAATCAGTGGTTTATCTAACCTGAGCGTCTTAAACAAAAAGGAGGGAAATCTATGAATTTTGAACCAGTTATCGGACTTGAAATCCATGTCCAGATGAAAACAAAATCCAAGATGTTTTCTTCTTCTCCAAATTCTTTCTCCCGTTTCCCAAATAGCGAAGTCACTCCTTTTGATATGGCTTTTCCTGGAACGATGCCAGTAGTCAATAAGCAAGCAGTCATCAATGCAATTAGAGTTGCTAATGCCTTGCATATGAATATTGACCATACTCTTCATTTTGATAGAAAGAATTATTTCTATGCCGACCTTCCAAAGGGATTCCAGATTACCCAGCAAAGAAGACCTATCGGATCTAATGGATATTTAATGATTAAGGATAAAGATGGCAATCCTAAACGTATTGGAATTGAACGTATCCACATGGAAGAAGATACATGTAAGCAGCTTCATTTCGTTGACTATTCTCTTCTAGACTACAATAGGGCAGGAGCCCCATTAGTTGAAATCGTCTCTTATCCAGAGATGAGATCAGATGTCGAGGCCAGTAGATATGTCGAGGCAATTAGAAACATAGTTGTCTATTCCTTAACTAGCGATGGAAAGATGGAAGAAGGCTCCCTTAGAGTTGACGTAAATGTATCTTTAAGACCATATGGGTCAAGCGAATTTGGTACGAAAGTCGAATTGAAGAACCTCAATTCCTTAAAGAATATCGAATTAGCCTTAGCCTATGAAATATCTAGGCAAAGCTCCATTTTATTAAGTGGAGGCAAGGTCGAACAAGAAACTAGAAGGTTTGATGAATCTAGTGGCAAGACTATTTTGATGAGAAAGAAAACCGATGCGGTTGACTATAAATATTTCCCTGAACCAAATATCACTCCAATCAAATTAAGTGATGAATTTGTTAATGAAGCAATATCTACTTGCCCCGAATTATATGATTCCAAGAAGAATAGATATTTGTCTTATGGATTAGCAGAAGTAGATGCCGATATCATCCTTTCTTCATTAGATATGGCTTATTATTTTGAAAAATGCATCAAGGGTAATGAAAAATTAGCCAAGACCATATCCAATTTCTTAATCGTAGAGACTAATTCATATCTAAATAAAAATGGGCTAACCATGGCTGATTTTAAATTAGTTCCAACCGATTTAGCTAAATTAGCATCTATGCAAGAAGAAGGATATTCGCATAAGCAATGCGCGGATATTTTCTTCTATTGCCTTGATAATGGTTCTTCTATTGAAGATGCAGTCAAAGCACTTCATATCGAGAAGCAATCTAATGATGCTAGCGAGATATTACCAATGGTAAGCGAAGTATTAGATGCAAACCCACAGTCTATTGCTGACTTTAAAGGCGGAAATGGCAGGGCTATTGGATTCCTTATCGGCCAAGTCATGAAAAAAGGAAAAGGGAAGATAAATGCTTCGTTAGTTGCTAAAATAATGAACGAAGAAATTAATAAAAGGTAATAATTATGGAAAAAGAGATCGAACTTCTAAAGCAATACATAAAGGAAGTATCCTCTTTTTCGTTACCTAAATATAAAGAACTACCTGGAGTAGAACTTTATATGGAACAGGTGCTCAAATTCATCAACGGGGCCCTTGAAACCCTTTCTCCAAATGAAGAAAAGAAACTGACTTCCTTCATGGTAAATAACTATGTTAAGGCCAAGATGGTTTCTGAACCTGTCAAGAAAAAATATTCACGTGACCAAATTGGCTATTTGATGGCAATTTCCCTCATGAAGAATACCTTGTCTATGTCGGATATGTCTTTATTGCTTGAATTAGATAAAGGTATATCTACCGATAAAGGGAAACTATATGCCTTCTTTTGCGAATTAGAGACTTCAATTATCTCTGAATCTAGCGATAAAGCTTCTATTAAGATAGACCAAATTGCCAAGCGTTATAAAGCTGAAGCCAAGACAAACCCAAAGAAAGCGACTGAAAATGCTAGGGATGGCCTTGGTTTATTAGCACTTCGCCTTGCTATATCTAGCCAGGCCAACAAATTGCTTTCTGATTACATCATATCCTTGCTTCGTAATGAACTTCATGGAGAAGTGGCAACATTAGAAGTAACTCCTTCTAGCCATGAATTAAAGCATGAAGCCATTGCGAATGAAAAAGAGGCAAAGCGATTAGCGGAGGCTAAATATACCCACGCTAAAGCAAAAGCCAAGAAGGAAGAAGTAAAAGAGAAAGAGAAAGAAAAAGCTAAGGCAAAGCCTAGCAAGGAAGAAAATAAATCCAAGAAGGAGAAGAAAAAATGAGAATTCTAGTTACTGGAGGGACTGGTTTTATTGGAAGCGAAACCGTTATAGCCTTAATTGAAAAAGGATATGAAGTCTCTATTGTCGACAACCTATATAATTCCAAGAAAGAAGTCCTAAATAGAATCAAGACATTAACTGGAGTAATGCCGACTTTCTATGAAATCGATTGCTGTGATATGGCTTCTTTTAGAAAAGTATTCGAAGCTGAACATTTTGATGCAGTCATCCATTTCGCTGGATTAAAAGCAGTCGGGGAATCGGTTGCTAAACCAGTCGAATATTATTCAAATAACCTTATTTCTACATGTAATCTTTTGACTTTGATGAAAGAATTTAACGTCAAGAAATTAGTCTTCTCTTCCTCTGCAACTGTATATGGAGTTCCAGATAGAGTTCCATTAAAAGAAACTGATCCAGTCAAGAGTGCGACTAACCCATATGGCGAGACCAAGGTCATGATTGAAAGAATCATCACCGATTATTGTGCTGCCGATAGTAGCATGAATGCCGTCTTGTTACGTTATTTCAATCCAATCGGTGCCCATCCAAGCGGACTACTTGGAGAAGATCCAAATGGTATTCCAAATAACTTGATGCCTTACATTTGCCAAGTTGCAATTGGTAAGCTTAAATGCTTGAAAGTATATGGAGATGATTATCCAACTCCAGATGGATCTGGAATAAGAGATTATATCCATGTAGTTGATTTGGCTTTAGGGCATGTCGCTACTATTAAAAAGCTAGAAGAAAACCCAGGATTAGTCATCTATAACCTAGGTACTGGAAAAGGCACTAGCGTATTAGAGATGATTTCTGCTTTTGAAAAGGCGACTGGAGTTAAGATTCCTTATGAAATAGTAGGGAGAAGAGCAGGGGATGTCGCAGAGAATTATGCTGAATGCGATAAGGCTAAAAACGAACTAGGCTGGGTTGCCAAATATAATGTAATCGATGCCTGTAGGGATGCCTATAACTTCCAAAAGAAGAATCCTAACGGAATATAAAGAATATGAAGGGCTATTGCAAAAGTAGTCCTTTTTATTTACGAAAAAGTAATTTTGTCATAGAAGTCGCTTTATTCTCTTTTTAATATCTTTTGATTTGATTAGAATAGTTTTAACTAAGGGAGAGAAAATCCATGCACGAAGAATTTGAACTTACTTTATCAACCGGCGAGAAGATGAAAGGCGTCGAATATATTGTTAAAGACGCTAAATACAACTTGACTATCCAAACTGGTATGTGTGAACACGCTACTAGATATGAAGAAGTGGCAAAACACTTAAATTCAAAGAAAATAAATGTCTTTGTACTTGATGCATTTGGACAAGGATTGAATGCTGAGTCAGTTGAAAGACAACAAATCTGGCCAAAGGATGGATTCTTTAAGAACGTCGAAGGTATTGCCTTAATGGTCGATAGGGCTAAAGCAAATGGCCTTCCTACAACTCATTTTGGCCACTCCATGGGTTCATTTATGACCCAGTCTTTCATGGAACGTTATCCTGGAAAGGTAGATAAGATAATATTATGTGGTTCAAATGGGGGACAACGTTTTTTAATGAAACTAGCATCTTTCATCGCGAATATCGTTGTTAATAAATCTAATCTAGAAAAACCAGTCCCACTGATCCAAAAGTTATCATTAGATGCCTACGCTAAATCGATTAAGAACAGGAAAAGTGATTTGGATTGGCTTTCTTATGACGAAGAAAATATTGAGAATTATAAAAATGACCCTTATTGTGGGGCGCTTAATACGGGTTCCTTCTGGAAAGGATTCCTCAAGGGTATGTCTACTATCTGGGATAAGAAGCAATTAAAGAATATCGATAAGAATACTTCTATATTCATAATCGCCGGAAAAGAAGATCCAGTCGGAAGAAATTCAAAAGGACCTATCTGGCTATATGAGACATATAAGAAACTCGGAATAAAGAAAGTGTCCATGAAATTATATGACCATATGAGACATGAAATACTTAATGAGACCGAAAAAGAGATGGTCTTTGATGATGTTAGCGAGTTCGTTACTAAGTAAAACTACTTTTTCTATCTAAAAAGTGCGATAATCTAACCATTAAGTGACGGAGTTTTATTAATGGGTGATGTATTTGATAACAAGATTCTTCTTGTGACTGGTGGAACCGGTTCTTTCGGACACGCGGTTACTAGGCGTTTCCTCCATACAGGGATAAAGGAAATCAGGATACTTTCTAGAGACGAAAAGAAACAAGATGACATGAGAAAGGAATTTGATGACGAGAAACTCAAATTCTATATCGGTGATGTACGTGACTATAATTCGATAGTAAACGCCTTCAAAGGTGTTGATTATGTTTTCTCTGCCGCTGCATTAAAACAAGTTCCTTCATGCGAATTCTATCCTTTGGAGGCTACTAAGACTAATGTACTTGGTTCGGATAATGTTATTACAGCGTGTGTTAATAACCATGTAAAGAATGCAGTTTTCCTATCTACTGATAAAGCTGCCTATCCAATTAATGCGATGGGCATAACAAAAGCCTTAATGGAAAAAAATGTCATTGCTAGAAGTAGGCAACTACTAGAAGGCGATACAGTTCTTTGCCTTACTAGATATGGTAATGTCATGGCTAGTAGGGGTTCAGTTATTCCGTTATTTTTAGATCAAATCAAAGCAGGCAAGCCAATTACCATCACTAATCCTGACATGACTAGATTCATGATGACTCTAGATGATGCAGTCGATTTAGTTATGTTTGCTTTCCAACATGCCCATCAAGGTGATTTATTCGTCCAAAAAGCCCCAGCTGCCACAATTGACACATTGGCCAAAGCCGTTATTGAATTAACTGGATCTAAAACCGGTATCCAAAATATCGGGACTAGACATGGCGAGAAATTATACGAGACCCTAGTGACTTCAGAAGAAATGGTTAGGGCCGAAGATATGGGTAATTTCTTTAGGATTGCTGCTGATAATAGGGATTTGAATTATGATAAATATTTCTCTAAAGGCGAGCCAAAGATGGATCAAATAGATACCTATAATTCACATAATACGACTAGGCTTGACGTCGAAGGAATGAAGAGATTGCTTAAGAAATTATCCTTATTCGGGGGAAGTTGCCTTTCATGAAGATACTTCTAACTGGTGCGAAAGGGTTTATTGGTAAAAACTTGTCTTTTTTCCTTAAAGAAAAAGGATATGAAGTTTTAAGTTATGACGTTGGGGATGAAGATAAATTAGAAGAATATGTCTCTTCTAGCGATTTTATTATTAACCTTGCCGGAATCAATAGACCTTTAAGCAAAGAAGAATTCTATGATGGCAACGTCAATTTTGCTGCTAGATTACTAGATATAGTTAAGAAAGTAGGATCTAAGTCTCCTATAATTCTAACTAGTTCAACTAAAGCCACATCTACTTCAGATTATGGGAAAAGCAAGAAGATGGCAGAAGACCTATTTTTTGCTTTTTCAAAAGAAAATAACCACCCCGTATATGTATTTAGGCTATATAACGTATTCGGAAAGTGGTGCAGGCCTAGCTATAATTCAGTAATCGCGACTTGGTGTTATAGCATTACTCATGATTTACCTATAGAAATAAATAAAGATGCCCCATCTATCGATTTTGTCTATATCGATGATATTGCATCTAATTTCATTTCTATTATTGAAGGAAGCCATGTTGGATCTAACGAAATACTTTATGTTGAACCTCATTATTCTAAGACTTTAGAAGAAGTTGCCTCGTTATTAGAAAGCTTCAAGCAATCTAGAATCAACCATATGGTGCCTAATATAGCCACCCCATTTGAAAAGAAGCTATATTCGACTTATCTAAGTTATCTAGATAAATCTAGTTTTGCCTATCCATTAGAAATGCATAAAGATTACAGGGGCTCATTTACCGAAGTATTAAAGACAATTGGGCAGGGACAGGTATCAATTAATATATCTAAACCTGGGATTAGCAAAGGTAATCATTATCATCATACAAAGAATGAGAAATTCCTTGTTGTAAGTGGTACTTGTCTTACTGAATTTAGGAAAATAGATTCAGATGAGATAATTTCTATTAAGACAAGTGGCGATAAATTAGAAGTAATCGATATACCTCCAGGATATACCCATTCCATAACTAATATAGGCAAGGAAGATTCAGTTACCCTTATGTGGGCGAATGAATTATATGATCCGAAAAATCCTGATACGATATTTATGAAGGTAAGAAGCGATGAATAAGAAATACAAGGTAATGACAATAGTAGGGACCCGTCCTGAAATAATACGTCTATGCGAAGTCATAAAAAGGCTAGACAAGGATTTTGATCACATTTTAGTCCATACAGGGCAGAATTATGATTATGAGCTTAATGAGATATTCTTTAAGGAATTTGGATTACGTAAACCTGATTATTTCTTGGGGGCAGTAGGGGAAAACCTAGGCCATACGATGGGCAATGTCATTGCTAAATCTTTTGATTTGATAAAAGAAGTCAATCCTGATGCCATATTGATACTTGGAGACACCAATAGTGCATTAAGTGCCATATCCGCGAAAAGATTAAAATGTCCTATATTCCATATGGAAGCAGGAAATAGGTGTAGCGATTGGAATGTTGCCGAGATGACCAATAGGACTATTGTTGACCATATTTCTGATGTCAATTTGCCTTATTCTTTCTATGCCTATGGCAATTTGATAAAAGAAGGATTAAGCGTTGATAGGCTTGTCAAAACTGGTTCTCCAATGAAAGAAGTAATCGATAATTATCGCGATAAAATCGAATCTAGCTCAGTCATTGAAGACCTAGGATTAAGTAAAGGCAAATATATTGTTATATCTAGCCATAGGGAAGAAAATGTCGATATTCCTTCTAAATTCAATACATTATTCCCTGCCTTAAATAAAATAGTAGATGAATTAAAGATGCCTGCTATTTTTTCAGTTCATCCACGCACAAGAAAACGTCTCGATAGCCTTGGATTCAAGCTATCCCCATATATAAAAGAATCTAAGCCGTTTGGATTCTTTGAATATGTTAAATTGCAGGAAAATGCCTATGTTGTCCTTTCTGATTCGGGCACTTTGTCTGAAGAATCTTCTATTTTGGATTTCCCTGCCGTCTTGATTAGGACTTCAACCGAAAGACAAGAAGCGAACATACATGGGTCGATTGTTTTAGGTGGAGTCGATTATGAGGGCATTAAAAAAGGCATAGAAGAGGCTAGGGAAATTCATAAAGAAGGTAATAACTTACGTATCGTTCCGGATTATGATACAAATGAAGTATCTTCAATTGTTTCTAGAACTATATCCAAATATATTGATATAGTTAATAAGGAAACCTGGTTAAAGCAATAATATGATTTCATCTTTCTTCCATCTACATAATTCTAGTTATATCTTTGTAGGGGATTCTCCTAAAGGTAATCTCTTCCTTTTAGGTAAAGATGCACCTATTTTCTTTCATGCTTTAGCTAGGCAAATGAAAGTAGATGGATGCTTTTATATAGATGAAGTAGATGTATTTAATGAAAATGCTAGATATGGGATTATTTGCTTTGATTCATCTAGCCATATTTTGTTAAGCAATGGAATTGATTTTGAAAATGATGATATCAATGCGATGGTATCGACTTATTCAAAAGAAAAAGGATTAGATGACGTTAATAAAGATAAATTAATTAGGTTCTCTTTGGATATATATTCTGTTTTAAAAGAGAAACCTCTTTATTTACTATTAGATTTATCTAATGCAGATATAGACTTATATCCTCATTTATTATATCTAATATCCAAACTCTTCCCTTCTTATCCTTTATTTATCTTACCTAGAGATTATATTAGGGATGAATTAAGTATTTCTTTCTCTCCTAACTTAAATCAAATAAGTGAAACTAAGCCTTTCTATATGGAAGATTATAAAAAGGCAGAAGAAGTGGGATTTAAAGCCTTTATTGATGATATATGCGAGATTAAGGAAGTTGTCCCCGGGACTTTATTTAATGAAGATAAGCCAAAAGAAGAAACAAAAGAACCTAGCAAGCCTAAAGAAGAAAAGAAACCTTTTAAATTCAATATAAATATATCAAAGGAAGATAAAAGCGATCTTGCTAATATAGCCTTCTCTATTGTCTTCTTTGCTTTAGCGGCTTCAACTGGTCCAATATATTTTGCTTTCTCTACTCCTGAACTTGGATGGATGTTTACTGTTACCATTTTAATGGCAATTGCCTTTACTTTTATGTCAAATGTCCCGACTGGATATATAGTAGAAGATAGGAAGACATTTAATTTTAAGAAATCTAAATTCTTTGCTTTCTCTTCTATATTCTTCCCGCTTCTATCTATTTGTTATGGGATTGCCTTTATATTTATATGCAAGGGAAAGAGTTTTGATGCGAGTAAATATCTTTTCTTTGGATTAATCCATATATGCTATCCATTATTTGAAGGATTAGTCCTAGGATATACCTACTACAAACTTAAAAAGAAATCGAATAAGGGTAAATAAAGCCCTTTCAGGTTGTAATAAATACTTTATAAATATATCTTTTTAATTATGTTATTTGTCTTGGCTTCTAAATCAACTTCAATCATTGCCTCGATAGCTGCGATTGCAGGTGTCGTTCTTTTGCTTATATTAGCCAAAGTGGCGGAGAGGCTTAAATTCAGTGGGGATTTCGAATTCAGGGTCCGTAATATGAATTTATTAAGCCAAGATGAAATTAGATTAGAGATTAATCTAGATGCGACTTCATTTAAAAAGAAAAGGGTATTTAATGAATTATCCTTGCTATATATGGACGAAGGAAAAGAAAAACAAATATATTGCCTTGATTATCCTTTGCTCCCATCTTCATCTAAGGATGCAGTTTTTAAAAATAATGAAGGGCATTATGGTATTTTCATTAATCCAGGGGATAGCTTGACCTGTGTTGTTTCTTTTAGGATTACTAGCAAAATTCCTAGTAATACAAAACTATATTTATCCTATACAGTCAATTCTAAAAGATATGCGGGTCAGATATCTTTAAAAGAAGACAATGCCTATTATGTTCGTTTCAAATCTAATAAAAAGATATCTTAATGCCTAGTTGGATCGCTATAGCATTCGCAGTACCTAGCGGCAAAAGCTTCATCTACATTGTATTTATGTAGATGTGATAAATCTCCAAAGCAAGATACCCTCCAAGATGCTAATCCTTGCTTTCTTTCTTCTGTATTTATTATTGTTACTGAACTAGGGGTAGCGACAAAATGATGCCACAAAAGAATTGGGGATATATGTAATAAGTGGGCTAAAAATATACATTCGACGCCGAAATGGCAAAATAAGGCGATAGTCTCATGGCTTTCTTTAATTACCTTATAATTCCTGCCATCCCTAATATAGCCGTGCTTAGCTAATAATTCATCTAGCCCATCAATTCTTTCTTTATATAATTCTTTTATATTTGGGCTTTTGCTAATTAATTCTTGATTTAACCAGGTATCGATTGAATAGCTTTCTTCGCTAGAACTCCATTCATTTACTTGCCAGTCCCAAGTATTAGTTCTTCCATCAGGAAAAGGGATAACGGAATCAAATTCCCTAAGCCATTTTAATGTAATGGGTTTGATGTTTTTATATTTTAAGCCTAATCTAGCAGTATCCTGTGCCCTTCCTAAAGGAGAGACATAGGCTTCATCTATTTGGACACCTTTTAGATATTTTCCAAGTGCCTTCGCTTGTTTAAATCCAAGCGGAGTAAGTGAATCAATTGAATAATCTGGATCAGCATGACGAATTATTAGTAGTCTCATAATTTCCTCGTGACGGTTTAATTATACTAGATATATCTAATTAAATGTATTTTTAGAGTTATTTCTAGGATTAAAAATCCTTGCTTGTAGACATGAAATCCACGATATTTTCGTGGATGATTCCGCCTCTTTTTTGCATTAAGTAATCAAGAGAGAGCACATATTTTGGATAATTATCTTCTATTTGCTCGAGTGGTCTATATTCTCTTTCTTGTGTTTTGTCTATCCCATCTTCTTCCTCGCTATAAATTGTCATGGCGACTTGTACGTAGGAATAATTATCGAATTGGTCTCGCAATATAAAGTCGACTTCTAGATTGCCGATTTGGCCAACACTTATTTGATACCTTTTGCTTTTTGCATAGTTATAGACAATGTTTTCTAATACTGGGCCGTAATTAATCCTTCCATCAACATTTGTTGCAAAGTAAAAACTTAAATCACCTAGGAAGTATTTTTCTTCTCCATTGATGGACTTTTTAGATTTCATGTCAAATCTATTGCATCTAGATATTATTTTTGCATTTTCTAATATGCCTAGATAACGATAGACGGTATCTTTCTTAATTGGTTCCGTCCTGGTTTTGTTAATGTAATCACAAAGAGCCCCAATTGATGTCTTAGAGCCAAAGTTATTAATGATATATGTCTGGATAGTGTTGAATAATTCCTTATTCCTAATCTTTTTATTTTTCTTTATGTCTTTATCGAATATTTCTTGAATAATACCTCTGACGTAAGTTTGTTTATCTTGTAAGTTATCTATAAGAACTGCACGAGGGAAGCCACCTTCTTTTATGTATTTATCAAATTCCTGAATTAAATTATTATGTTGAACCGGTAATCCGAAATAGTCTTTCATTCCAATATATTCATCAAATGTCAAAGTGCATATTTCAAATTCAATATATCTACCGGTGAGATAAGTGGACAATTCTCCAGAGAGTAAATAACTATTGCTACCTGTGATGAAAATAGAATAATCGCCTTCTTCACGATAAGCATCTACGACTTCTTCAAAACCCTTAACTTTTTGTATTTCGTCTATAAACAAATATTTAGTACCTTTTATGCCTTCCGATAATTTATCGATCTTTTCCTCTAGTTTTTCTGGAGTATTGATGCTTTTGAAACCTCTTTTTTGTAGGCTGATAAAAATTATGTTTTCCTTATTGATCCCATTTTTAATTAGTTCTCTACTTATTAGTTGCATGATGGAAGATTTGCCGCATCTTCTAAGACCCGTAATGACTTTAATGATGTCTGTAGCATGATAAAAGCCTCTAATTCTCGATAAATATTTTTCTCTCGAATACAATTTTGTCATAAATGCACCTCTTATATTAATAATATACCAAAAAAGGGGGTTTAACGGGACTAATTTTAAATTTTTGCAAAAAAGTCCCGTTAACCCACCTAAAATCGACATCATTTTTAAATTTGAGTTAAATATAGCCTATTTTCGTGTTTTGATATTTTCTAAGTGTAAAATATATAAAAATATGTAAAGATAATATCATTAAGAGGTAATTAGATGAATCTTAATGAATGCATTGATGAGTTTATTAAAAATATTGAAGTGGGTGTTCCTATTTTTAGTAATGACATATATGAATATGTAAAAAGCAAGTTAACTAAAATAGAAAAGCCTACTTTTAACATGGCCCTGCAACGTTATGAAAAGTCTAATGATGACTTTGTTCGTTACCAAAAAGGTATTTATTATAAGACGACTCTTACCCCGTTTGGATTTAGCAAGATAGATAAAACTCTTCTTATTAAAAGATTATATTTATCTCATAAAGAAGAAGTGTTCGGTTATGAATCTGGACCATCTTATATGAATAAAATCGGTCTTACTACCCAAATTCCTAGCTTAACCTATATTGCTACTAATAAAGTTAGATATTCAGTCTTGGATGAAGAAGATAAGATAAGGTTTATTAAGCCAGTTATTCCAATAGATAAGGATAATTATAGATATCTACAGCTTTTAGATATTCTTGATAACAAGATGAATATAGAGATTGAAGCAAGTAACTATATAAAGATATTAAGAGAAGAAATTAGAAAATATAACTTAAATTTTGAAACGTTAATACATTTGGCTGCCTACTATAATAGTAGAAAGGTATATTTAGGTCTTTCAAAACTTGCTAGATATAAATAATTCATGAATTTGTCCCAAAAACATTTACTTTTGTCCCATGTTATTTCATAATATTAATTAGGAGAGAGGTAAGGGCATGAAAAAGCAAAGCATATTGAATCTAGTTAAATATTATGTGGATAAAAATGACTCCGGCTTTAGGAGTGAAGTGGCGGAGATTGCAAGGGATTTTGAAAGAAATGGCGATAAAGAACTTGGCGAATATCTAATGGAAATGATTGCTACTACCAATTATTACGTTCCTCAAGACAATAGTTATAAAGACCTTAGATTCCTTAACAAATGTGAATATAAAAACAAGTCTTTGCTCTTACCGGATTCTATAAAAGATGACATTTTAGGATTAGTAAGAGCTGCTAATAGCAAGATTTCTATATCCAAGGTTTTGCTTTATGGGGCTCCAGGATCTGGAAAAACTGAATCTGCTTACCAAATAGCCAGGTTATTAGGGAGAGAACTCCTTACGGTTAATATGGAAGAATTAGTGGATAGCCATTTGGGCCAAACTTCAAAAAATATAGTGGCCTTATTTGATGAGATCAAGCGTCTATATTCTTTGAAGGTAGTTATACTTTTTGACGAATTAGATTCTCTTGTTATGAATAGAGTAAATAGCAATGATCTAAGAGAAATGGGTAGGGTTACTTCTACATTCCTTAAGGAACTTGATTCTTTGCCATCGGATGTCTTGCTTATCGCTACTACGAATCTAAAAGATTGCTTCGATAAGGCTTTACTTAGAAGATTCGATGCAAAAATATCTTTTGACCGTTATTCAAAAGAAGATTTAATTGAGATATCCACGCTAATCTTGCAGAAATACATGAAGCAGTCTGATAATGCAAAAGCAGACATCAGGCTTTTTAAGAAAATACTGAAAAACAGCAAGAATGTGCCTTATCCTGGCGAGATGATTCAAATAATCAAGATTGCTATCGCATTTTCTTCAGATTCAAATGAATATGATTATTTAAGAAGAATATATCTTGAATTAAATAACAACATTGAACCCGATATAAAGGAGTTGTCACAAGAAGGATATACGACTAGGGAAATCGAAATTATTACGGGAATCCCTAAGAGTAGCGTGTTTAGAAAATTAAAAGAGGATAATCATGAACAACCTTTTGAATGTTAAACTTTCTTTTAATCATGAACCAAATAGATCTGGCGGCGGGGCTAGGAATTTAAACAAAAGCAGAACCACAAAATTAGAAACAATCTCTAATTTGATAGAAGATTTAAGACGTGTCAAAGATTTCTTTAATAAAAATAAGTTCATAGAGAATGTCCTAATAGATGCCTATTACAATGACATAATCGCTAAGTCAGGTCGCATTCAGGAATTATTTAAAACTTCCAGGGAATGTAACGATTACATAGTAGGGGCAAGATTTACTTCTAGTCCTATTGGAAACGAAAAACATATAATCACCTATTATGTGGCCAGGGATACAATTGATAAAACCATAGAAGAAATGGAAGACGCAAGGGACTTGATTGAGTTCCAATTAGGGGGGGAAGCGACATCTTCTAATTTCGATTCTTCAGATGCGACTATAGATTATCTTAAGTATAAAACTCCAAGATCAAAGTTGAGGGATGTTGTTATTGATTGTTCGGTTTTGGAAAAATTTGATGTTCCGAATGCAGTTTCATACTTGGAGAAAGACCAAATAATCGTAACTTTCTTCAAAACCGAGGCAAGACTTGACGATTTGCTCTACAAATTGGGAATAACTCGTGAAAAATACCTTTTTTCTTATGCTGGGGAAAATACTTTGTCGGTTACTAGGGAAACATACAAAATACTTTTTGATAACGTTCCATATTTAATGTCTATGGCTATGTCTGATATAGCCGACTTACTACCTACTGAGACAAATGAAACTGAATGCGAGACGCCTCAAATTCCATCGCCTCATCAGGAGCCTACGATAGGTGTTATTGATACTCTTTTCGATGAAAAAGTTTATTTTCATGAATGGGTGGATTATAGAGAAACGTTAGATGAAGCTGAAAAATATTTAATTAAAGACGAGTCTTATAGTCACGGTACCTCTGTTTCCTCAATTATTGTTGATGGCCCTTCTCTTAATCCAAGTTTAGATGATGGCTGCGGCCGGTTTAGAGTTAGACATTTTGGCGTGTCTTTTGGAACGATTTCTCCAACAAGGTTAATTAAGAAAATTGAAAAAATAGTAACAGAGAACAGCGATATTCATGTTTGGAATCTTAGTTTAGGAACAAACGAAGAAGTGTCTAAAAACTTCATTTCATTTGATGCGGCTGCTTTAGATGAAATCCAAAGAAAAAAGAATGTAATTTTTATAGTTGCTGGTACGAATGATATAAATCGAGTAAACGAGACGGATCCTTATAAAAAGGTTGGCTCTCCCGCTGATTCGCTAAATTCGATTGTTGTAAATTCTGTAAAAAGAGACGGAAGACCTTGCTCTTATTCTAGAAATGGTAAAGTTCTTTCTTTCTTTAACAAACCGGATGTTTCTTACTACGGCGGTGATTTTGATGAAAGAATTAACGTATGTTCGAATCACGAGATAGAAGGAGTGTGCGGCACATCTTTTGCTGCTCCTTGGATTGCAAGGAAGGCATGTTACTTAATTGATAAATTAGGCTTTTCAAGAGAACTTGCAAAGGCTCTTATAATAGATTCAGCCGCTGGCTGGAATTATGCTAAAAATAGCGGGATAAATAGAAATGTTGTTGGATATGGAGTTGTTCCTAAAAGGATCGAAGAAATAGTTGAAGCGGATAATGCTGAGATTAAATTTGTAGTTCAGGGCAGTTCAAATACCTATATCACTACAAATTATTCGATACCCGTTCCTAAAGATGAAGATAAAACAAATTATGTTGCGAGAGCTACTTTGTGCTATTTTCCTGAATGCAATAGACTTCAAGGTGTCGATTATACGCAGCGGGAACTTTCTATAAGGTTTGGGAGAGTCACTGATAAAGGGATTAAGGATATTAACGAAAACACTCAGGAAGAGGAAGGCTTTTATAATAGCGAAAGAAAAGCTCGGAATGACTTTAGGAAATGGGAAAACGTCAAATTTATTTCTAATTTGTTGAAAGTCGATAAGACAAGGTCTTTTAAGTCTTATGGTGATGGTTTGTGGGGGCTTGCCATAACTTCGAAGGAAAGAAGAAATGAGGCCAAGAAAGAAGATTTGAATTTCGGCGTCGTTATTACTTTAAGACATACTAAAGGCAAAAATAGGATAAATGATTTTAAACATGCTTGTTTACTTAGAGGTTATATTGTTAATGAAGTAAAGAT
>JALEUF010000003.1 GCA_022781015.1 Caryophanales bacterium | reverse complement strand
GGAAAATAGATTAGCAGAAGTGGCCTATTGGTAAATAAAAAAGAAGCTTTCGCTCCTTTAATATAATTTCGGGTCATAGCCATAGGCGAATTCTTTGCTTTCATCTTGGCTATATTTGCTTATTTCTACAATAACGAATTTATCGTGGTCTTCGCTTTCATCTATCTTAATGACTTTACCAACCATTTTAGTCTTCGCTCCCGTACATAAAATGGCTTTGCCATCTTTTTCAAATGGGAATAAATCCAATTTATTGATTTTAGAAGAATGAGTAGAACCAACATTCTTTCCTATTTCTTCTTGCCCCTTACTTAAAGCAGATATTCCGATTTCATCTCCTAATTCAAGATTTTTAGAAGTATCGGCTTGTCCACCCATCAAAAGGGCAACTTTAGAATAATCAACCATCATTGCCCAGGCGACAATCATCGCGTAGTTTTTATTGTTTTTTGAATAGCTAACTAGATTAGCCCCGCAGTTGAACGCTTGCAATCCCATATTAATTTGCCTCCGCTACTTGAACTTCTTCCTTTTTCTTATTTAATAATCTAAGAAGTATAGGAGTCAAGAAGCTAGAGAATATAATTAATCCTAAGGTAAATGGAATAATCGCAGGTTCAACTAATCCAGCGTCAACACCTTCCTGGGCGGTGACTATAACTACTTCGGCTCTAGCCATCATCCCAATTCCAATGCATAACGAATCCTTGAAATTAAATTTGGAGATAAGTCCTCCAACTCCAGCTCCCATTATCTTTCCTAATAATCCTAATATTACCCAGACTATTCCAAATATTATGAAAGTAGAAGTAATTGAAGTGGAACTAGTTGATCCCCCAACTCCTAAAGAGGTATACATCTTTAAGGCAACAGAAGCGAAAAACACTGGGGTAAATATGACATTTGCAGTAGTTTCGGCACGGTGATCGATATATTTGCTAGAAGAGGTATTTGCCAATATTAACCCTGCAATATAGGCGCCCGTAATATCAGCAATATGGAAAATCTCCGCAATAAAGGCCCATAAGAAGCAAAAAGCCAAAGAGAATATAGGAAGTCTTCTATGATGAGGATATTTTTCTCCCATCCAGTTGAATAATCTATGGATTAAATATCCAATTCCAATCGAAATAGCAAAGAAGGCTAGCATTATTAATATCAAGAAGAAGACACCCAAGGCACCATCTCCTGTAGGAATAACCCATGGGGCTCCTTTTTCTGAACCACCAGAAATGGAAATGACAATGGAAAGTAAGACGATTCCGATTACATCATCAATAATAGCAGCAGATACTAGCGAAGTGCCTAACGGGCCATCTAATTTCCCTAATTCTTTTAAAGTGGCAACTGTAATAGAAACGCTAGTAGCAGTTAATATTACCCCATAATAGATATCGGAATAGAATGGATTTTGTCCTTTGCTTTCTAAATTAGAATAGAAGCTTTGATCCATCTTTGCACCTAATCTAAAAGTAATAGCAGCCAAGAAACCTAAAACCAACGGGAAAAGGACACCGAAAGAAGTTATTACTAGCGATGCCTTTCCTTGCTTTTTGATTGAGGATAGATTTGTCTCGATTCCTGCTTCAAATAAAATCAGTACGACACCTATTTTTGCTAACGAATTAATAGCATCGGTACTATATGGGGTTAATATAAATTGGGCATCGCTAGGCAAGAAATAAAATAATCCAACTAGCAAACCGCCTAACAAATAACCTACAACCTCTGGTATTTTTATTTTGCCCATAAGCAGGGCAAGTGCTTTTCCGATTCCAAGGATCAAGGCTAGAGGCAATAAAACCATATAGGGTTGATTCAGGAATTGTTCATCAATTAATGAAATTAATTCCATCTTCGTTTCTCCCAAAGTCAAAACTATACTCTCTTTTATTTACTATTAAAGAGTAACTTTATTAATATTTATTAATAGGCCTCTTATTAAACTTAAGTTCTTTCTTTAGGAGCATCTTATTATTTCTTATCTCGCCGTATTCATTTTTAAAACCTAGTTTCTTAAAAAACGGAAGTAAAGATATCGGGGATTCTAATATTACTATTCTTCCACCTAAAGTCTTGATTTTAGTTAGCATCGACTTTAAGGCATAAGTTCCGATTTGTTTATTCCTTAATCTTTTGTTTACAATCAAATTATCTATTTTATATGTTTCTGGATCTATTTTGATTATAGAGCCAGTCGCGATTGGAAACCCTTCTTTTTCCATGCTTAATTGATACATGGGTTCGATATTTTCTATTTTTGTAGGCTTGATTCCTTCTTCGTTTTTCAAATAGGAAGTAATTTCATTATCCTTAAGCAAGAACGATATTTTGACCATGGGTATATTCTAAACATTATCAAGAAAATGTAGTAATTTTAATTTTCCCTATTTAACGGAAACGAAAATAAAGTATCATCTAAACATGAATTACAGAGTCTATTTTAAAAATCACAAAAACAAGATATTCGCGGTAGGGTTTTCAGCCCTAGCTAATATCATCTTCTTTTCCTATGCCTTATATGTATTAATTGGAGCAAGGGGTTCATTATCGTTTTCTTCGGTTTGGAATTATTTACTATATGCAGTCTCTTATCTAATCATATTGATTGCCAATATAAGGAATGATAATTTTGCCTACCAAGGGATATTGATGTTTGTCTTCTTCATGGCTTTTGACCAGGTATATACGCTTATACTAAATTCGGTAAATGTCATAAATGCCTTCTCTAGCGGGAATGTTATCTATATATGCCTATTCTTGCTTTTCTTCCTCTTCTTATTAGCAGAGGCCGTTACAGGAATAATCCTTTATATAAATATCAATAGATATATGAGGGGCAGTATCGATGATTTTAAGAAGGTAAGGATTCCTGGGATACTATATTCTTGCTTCCTAGTTGCTGGATTAGCATTCCATATATCCTTATCTTTGATTCTTCCTCCATATGGAACATTAGTTGCCTTATTTATGTTTATTATCCCAATTTCAGAAATGATAATGTCTATTGCCATTTGCTTTACTTTAGAAAGACTAAGGAGAATATAGTCTTTTTTGTGTTAGGATAATACCCATAGAGGTAAAAAAATATGAAATATTGTAGCAAATGCGGCGCTTCACTTAATGATGATGCAGTCGTTTGTCCTAGTTGTGGGTGTCTAGTTGATTCTAGTGCAAGAATAGTAAAGGAAACTAAGGAATCATCAACCATTAAGACTATTGCCTTTGTCTTTATGATTATCGCCACGATAAGCAGTGGCTGGCTTTTGATTCCATTAATTTGGTGTATTCCTATGACTGTTAGGTATTATAGATATACCAAGGGAGAAGGAACTATTTCCACGGCCTTTAAGGTTTGCACATTGCTATTTGTAAGCCTTATCTCTGGTATCTTGATGCTAGTGGACGAGGACTAACCGAATAATTATATTTGGCTTTTCCTCTTTATATTTATTTATTGGCTTTTAATATCTAATTACTTAAATACGTTTAGGACCAATTAGAACTTAAGTCCTACTTTTAATTTCGTCTTTTCCTTAATTTATATTAAGGATAAGAATGGATTGCATATTTGCTAATTGATTATGTTTTGATAGAATATCACCTCGTAAGGGGAGTAGCGTCAAACCCTATCTCCGTCATCCCGCCTACTTGGCCGGATTAGGGTGGCTAAAAGCCTCGCAAGACCTTCCAAATATTCTTTTAGGAGAGAAAGGATCCATATGTACGAGAACAAGAATTTTAACGAAGTAATCGACGTTTTTAATTCAAATGAGCAATCTGGATTAAGTGAAAGTGAAGCTAAATCTAGATTAGAGAAAAACGGGAAGAACAAATTAGAGGAAAAAGCCTCTGACCCATGGTGGAAGATATTCCTAGATAATATCAAAGACCCAATGACTTTAATATTGGCCATTGCTGCTATTATTTCTTTGGTTCTAGGTATCATTAACATGGTAAAAGGAACTGAAGGACCTGAAGCCTTAGCGGATGTATTTATTATTTTTGGTGTAGTCATATTGAATGCTACAATCGGTACAATTCAGGAAATGAAGGCCGAGAAAGCTCTTGAAGCCTTAAAGAAGATGTCTGCCCCGACTGCAACAGTAAGAAGGGGAGATAAGATTATTGATATCCCTGCTGAAGATTTAGTAGTAGGAGATATAGTAATCCTAGAAGAAGGCAGGACTGTCCCAGCTGATTTACGTTTAATAAAAAGCTTTGCCATTAAAGCCGATGAATCTTCTCTTACTGGAGAATCTGTCCCAGCCGAAAAAGATGCTTCTATTGTATTAAGTGAAGAAGTAGGTGTTGGAGATAGGGTAAATGAAGTATTTATGTCTACTCCTATTGTCTATGGTAGAGGTGAAGGCATTGTCATTGCTACTGGAATGAATACCGAGATTGGACGTATTGCCTCGATGTTATCTAGTGAGGGAGAAGAAATGACTCCTTTACAGAAGAAACTTGCAGGATTGTCCAAATTCCTAGGCTACCTAACTATTGGGATTGTCGTCTTGATGTTAGTAGTAAAGATTATCTGGGCTTTAATAAATGGCAACATCGGATCCGAATGGAGCCAAGCCTTACTTGATTCAGTTGCCCTAGCAGTTGCTGCTATTCCAGAAGGACTTACTGCTGTTGTTACAATTGTCTTAGCCATGGGTATGACTAAAATGGTCAAGGTCAATACAATCGTTAGACGTCTAGCATCGGTTGAAACTTTAGGTGCAGTTTCCTTTGTCTGCTCAGATAAAACAGGAACCCTTACCCAAAACAAGATGACTGTAGTAGAAGCCTATTACAATAACAAAGATTATGATAAAGACCATATAACTAATAAAGAATTAAGCTTGCTTGCTAAAGGCATGTGTCTATGTAGCAATGCCAAAATCGAAAATGGAACTTATGGCGATCCTACTGAAGTTGCCCTTGTCGAATTTGCTTCTAAATTAGGCTATCCAAAATCGGAATTAGAAAAACAAACCCCTAGAATTGATGAACTTCCTTTTGATTCGGTCAGGAAGATGATGTCAACATTACACCAAACCCCAGTTGGAAACTTAATCTATACAAAAGGTGCGATGGACCAGGTATTGAAACATACCACTAGGATTTATAAAGACGGCAAGGAAGTCTCTATTAGTAAAAAGGATATAGAAGATATAAAGAACGCTGCTTCTAATATGTCTAATAAGGCTCTTAGGGTACTTGCCTTATCTATGGCTAGCAATGATTCCATCAAAGAAGATGATTTGGTATTTGTTGGATTAGTAGGCATGGTCGACCCGCCTAGAGAAGCTGCTAAACCTGCAGTTGCCACTTTAAAGAAGGCTGGAATTACAACCGTAATGATTACTGGCGACCACAAAGACACCGCCTTTGCAATTGCTAAAGAATTAGGCATTGCCTCTAGTCTAGACGAGTGTATGTCTGGAGATGAAATTGATGCTTTAGATGAAAAGCAATTGCAAGAAGCTGTCAAGAAAGTCAGGGTATTTGCTAGGGTATCCCCGCAAAATAAAGTCGAGATAGTCAAGGCTATCAAGGCAAATGGAAATATAGCAGCCATGACTGGAGATGGAGTCAATGACGCTCCATCATTAAAATCTGCCGATATCGGTATAGCCATGGGTATAACAGGAACTGACGTTGCTAAAGGTGCGGCCGATATGGTCCTTACCGATGATAACTTCGCTTCTATTGAAAAAGCAGTAGAAGAAGGAAGAGGGATATATGCAAACATCAAGAAAACCATATTGTTCCTTCTTTCCTCTAATATTGGTGAAGTCATATGTATGCTTATTGCAGCTCTAGTTGGTTTAGATACCCCATTAATTGCTATTCACTTATTATGGGTTAACTTAATTACCGACTCCTTGCCTGCAATCGCTTTAGGCTCAGATAAGAAACCTGATGATATCATGGAAGATAAACCTCGTGATTCCAAAGAATCCTTATTTAGCCATGGCGGGTATCTAATTACGTTTGGATATGGTCTAGTTATCGGACTTATTACCTTAGCGGCTTTCTTGTTAAAGCCGATGCTAAATGGTCACTTTACCCCGGCAGATATCAATGCTTTCCTAGATACTGTTAATGCAGATGGAGTTAAGCATAACCTAGAAGAAGCCCAGTCGATGGCCTTCTGTGTCCTTTCTTTCTCTGAACTCTTCCATATGTTAGGCATGACCAATACAAAAAAGAGCTTTATCCATGTTTTCAAGGATAAGAATATCTTGTTATGGGCATCCTTCTTCCTAGGTATTGGATTACAATTAGCGGTTATTGAAACTCCTTATGTCAATAACGCTTTCTCTGTCTATCCACTTCATGATGAACCAATGGATTACCTATATGTCTTCGCCCTGTCTATTGTTCCATTAGTAGTACATGAAATAGCAGTCCTAGTAATGTTTATCAAAAAGAAGCTATCCAAAAAGGCTTAACAAGCATTCCCCCTCTAGAAATGGAGGGGGATATTTTTCTTGATAAAATAGGCAAGTTTGCTTATATTATCCCAAGTTGCCGACTTAGCTCAATTGGCAGAGCAACGCATTCGTAATGCGTAGGTTGATGGTTCAATTCCGTTAGTCGGCACCAATTAGATGATTTAGCATCAAGATGAACTAGAAGTCTTGATGTTTTTTATTTCCTTTGGAACCGTAAATTTTATCCCGTTCGAACTAGTTCGGATGGAATCGGATTATGAAAGTCGCTAGGAAATTGGTGCGGATAGTAGCAAAAGTCGCTCCGAAATTGGTGCAAGTCTATGTAAAAGTCCCTAGGAAATTGGTGCAGAAGCAATTCAAAATCCTATTAAAATCTAGATTTTATGGGGTATTTTTCCCTTAACATTACGTAATTTAAAAAAATGGTCATTCAAAAACCACTTTTAACTTATTTTCTTCATACCAAAAAATTTTTATAGTAATCGATAAACGATTTCCGCCTACCGCTTTAGATTAAATTGATTTAGCAACCAGACTTCTCTAATTTCTTATAGTTTATAGGTTTACGGAAAGGTTCACTAATAATGTTTACATGGTTTACGGAAAGGTTTACAATTTATGTATGGAAAGCCAAACTCTACAAAAAATATTAGAAAAACAATTTAATGAAAAATACTATACTTCCAAGGAATTGGAGTATGGAACTGAAGCCGGTACTTATATTTCTCCTTTTGAACATGGGGAACTAATCGCATATAAAGAATCAATCGCATCTTTAAATAACCCTTATATCTCTTTATTACCATTACCTACTTTCAATTTTAAGTGTCTATATTATTCGCCTTGTTCAGATTTAAGGAACTTGTTGAATGATTTCATCTTGTTTTCTAATGAAGATAACGAATTATTCAATAGATATTCTTCTAATTTCATTGAATCTAGAATCTATTCTGAGATTGAAGGAAGCTTAAATGTCGAAAATGTTCCTACAACTAGGAAAAGATTAAAGGAATTACTAGAAGATGATGCACCTACTTTAGATAGAAACGATATTATTATCAAAAATATGAAAGCAGGGATTGATTTTGTTAATAACCTTCCAGAATTTAATAAAGACAATCTTTTTAAACTTTATAATTTGCTAAGCGATGGCTGCTTGGATGAAGAAGATAAGTTACGTCCTCTTGAATATTATCGTTATGATGAAGTGGAGATAGATCGCTACCATGGATGTCCACATGATAAAATCGAGGAATGCATGAATGCTTTGTTCGATTATGTAAATAAGACATTACTTAGCAAGAATAAGAACAAACTTATCTTGCTACCGCATTTCTGTCATTATTATTTGATTTATATTCATCCATATTTTGATTATAACGGCAGGACTGCCCGCATGGTTTCTTATTGGATATATTTATTAAGCGGGTGCAAGGTCTTTCCTCCAATTATTTCGGAAGCCATTAACCAAACAAAAAACGATTATTACAAAGCCATTGAGCTAAGTAGGGATTCCCATAATGATTTGACTTACTTTTTAAAGTATCTATTAAGTGTATCTATAGATTATCTTATTTGCTATCAAAATCTGAATCATTTAGAACAGGTGGTTAAAAATAAAGGTAATGTATTAACTCAAACCGAACTAAACTATATCAAAAAAATACTTATCTCCTATAAAGGGGTCTTCTCATATAATGATTTCCTCAAGATGATTAATGCGTCTATGTCTAAACAAGGCGCATTAAAGACACTGAATAGGTTTGTTTCTTATGGGGTTTTAAAAGAAATAGATTCTACTTCCAAAGTAAAATTATTTGATGTTAATAGGAACAATATCCTTTATGCATTGAAAAACTTTGGCTATAAAGCTAGATAATCTAAAAACAAATTACCTTATATTTATTGATTTATTTTAAGCATGTTTTCTTCTTTCGAATTATAACCCCTTAATAAAGTTAGAAACAGGGGTTATAAAGGGGTTATAAATTTTAGGAACCCCAAAAATGAGCAATAAAGAAATCAAAAATAAATTATAAGAAGTTAGAGAAGAGATAAGCCAGTTGCCGATTGGCTATATTTTAAAGAAGAACATAAAGGTAAAGATCATCTAACCGTGTACCAAAACTATTTCCGTGTTGCAAAAAAATGACACATAACATGAAATTTGAAACATCATTTTCTTACTTTCTTAACCTCTTTTAGGTTACAAAAGCTGGCATCTATTACAAAAAAATAAAATAATGCTTGATTATGGGCTTGCTTATTACTAGAATAATCAAGCCTAAAAAAGGCAACCTAATGTAAACATGGGTGTTTAGCTCAGCTGGGAGAGCACCTGTTTGACGTACAGGAGGTCACAGGTTCGATCCCTGTAGCACCCACCATATTTACAAAGATTAGTTCCGATGAAAGTTGGAACTTTTTTTGTATAAACAAGCCTTTGAAATCATACTATAATATGCCACGAAAAGAAAAAAATACGTTTCGTGGCATATTATAATTGAAGGCATTTATGAATCTTGTCGGCAGAAAAAAGGAAATAGAGGAGCTAGAAAACCTTTATAACAGTGGCAAACCTGAGCTAGTCGCGGTATATGGTAGAAGAAGAGTTGGAAAAACTTTTCTTATCGATAAGACGTTTGAAAATAGACTCTCATTTAGACATGCTGGTGTTTCTCCTGACGATAGAGATGATTCAAAAAAGGGATTAGATGAACAATTAACCCAGTTTTATCAATCTCTACTAATATTTGGATCTGATATTTCTAAAAAGCCGACTGATTGGAATGAGGCTTTTTTTGAGTTAGAGAAATTGCTAATGAAAAAGAATTCAAAAAGGATTGTGGCTTTTCTTGATGAATTGCCCTGGATGGATACGCCTAAGTCTGGATTTATTAGAGCATTTGAATCGTTTTGGAACAATTGGGCTTGCTATAGGGATAATGTAATGGTCATTGTCTCTGGCAGTTCTAATTCATGTATATTAAACAAGCTGGTAAATA
>JALEUF010000175.1 GCA_022781015.1 Caryophanales bacterium | reverse complement strand
TTGTAACGCTATGACCGTTTGAAGAAAGCCAAATTTTTCCATATTTTTCTTTTGAATATGACGGCAGTTTTCTAATAGTTTTATCTATGCCTAGAATTCTTTCCGTACCAGATAAATCGCCAAATGTATTCCATAATTGATCATGATATTCCAATGAAGCAATATTAAATACTACATAATCTAGTTCGGCAAATGTCGGAGTTGGTAAACGTAAATCCATTTCGTTGATTGTTTGAGATTTAGTATTTCCATTTTCCTTAAAAAGCCTAATTATTAAAACATCATCACTAGAAATCAAAGCTTCTAATACTTTTTCAGAATGGGTAGCCAAAAATATTTGAGGAGCATATCCATTAGCATCACTAACTAATAATCTAATTAGGTTAACTATTTCTTTTTGCCATCTCGGATGAAGAGAAGTCTCGGGTTCATCAAGCAAAACGCAATCAGTACCGGACGACATTTGCCTGATATCTTTAAGCTTTAGTAAAATCTCTTGTTGGCCAGAAGAATAATTAGTGATGTTATAACCATGTTCTTTTCCATCAATCTTCTTGGTAACGTCATTGCTACACCAAACTTCATCAATATGCTTTTCCTTAAATATCTTTAATATTTCTTCATCACCAAGTTTTGCAAGAAGTTCACTTCCTTCATTTATCCTATTAACTGCATTATTACTTCTTAAACCAAAAGGAGTTGCACCGGCTTGATAAGTAGCGCTATTAATAGGATACATATCCTTCCCATCTATTAGTTTCCTAACTTCCTTCATTGCATTTCTATGAAGGCTACCTTGTCTTAAATAAAGGGCATCAAACGGTTTTTCTACAAACGAATAAGGAACTTCTTTATCAACTATATAGTTAGACTTTTCATAATTAAAAATCTCATTGAGGATAGTAGTTTTTCCACATCCATTTTCGCCGACAAAAGCCACTACTGCATATGGCTTGTTTGTTTTATGGTTCATTAAATCCAATTCTAGATTTTTAATTAGAGGATGGTTTTTAATATTCAAATGAGATAAATACATATTTGCATATCCTATTTATAAAAGAAAGGCATCTTCTTTTTGAATTCTTCTTCTAAAATAAAATGTTTAGCTCCAGTAGGCAATACAAGAATTGCCTTTTCATTGCTGCCAATCTTATATCCTTCAAGCCAAATTATTGAATATTGGGCATATAGATTTAAGTTTATAAAGAAAGCGAAAACAATCGATGCCAAATATAATAATTCTAGAATTGTTGCTAATATTTGATTGCCTTTGCCTAGTCCAGCCCATATAGCAATAACATTACATATAATTGAAATAATAGCTATCCATCTAAATATCCTAAAAACTAATTTTTCTTTTCTTTGGAACTTCATACCCAATTTATCTGTTTCATATTTAAAGGAAGAATTAGTAGAAAGTTCATTTACTTCATAAATCAATTTGGTTTTAGAGATATACACTAAGTAAATAATTCCAAATATCATCCAGATATTTTCAAAAAACGTAAATGTGCTATATATCTTAAAACAAACGGAAGTTGTAATCGTGGATGCAACGCCAATTATCAACATTATTAGCATAGATATAAATGCTAATTTCTTATGTTTATTAAATTCAGAGCTATTCCCAAACCATCTCCAACTCTTTTTTGATTGCTTTAGGAAGGTGCAAATAATCTCGTTTTCTTTTAAATTAGCTTCCTTACTTTTTGCTGGATTGTTCGAAGATTGGGTTTTTAAATCTTGAAGTTCTTTTTCTAGTTCATTAATCCTAGAAGTAGAGTCATCGACTTGATTTTTGACTCCGGTAATCTCGTTTAAAAATACGACTTGGTTAGCCGAAATATCATCTAACATGCCAAATAGGATTTTCTCTTCGTTCATGTCTGAATTATTCTATCTTATAAAATGATGCGAATAAACAATAATGTCCAATTATGTTAATTGTTTAAAACAAAAAGCCCTAGACCTTTTTAATCTAGAGCTATTTGTCTACTAATTTATATTTAGAAATTCTTTAGATGTCATAACCTTGCCAGCATATGGATATTTAAATTGAGCAAGCATCTTATTCTTATCTTCTTCATCGAATGTTATTAGATAATCAGATCCATTAATTCCATCAAATGCAACATAGCCATTATTTTTAATTGAATCTACTACTTGATTAAATTCAGGAAGATGATTCTTTAGTTCACCAGTAATAGAAACTATCTTGCCAATAGAGTTAGGATCTTCAAGCAACGGTAGATGCTCTCGATATAACTCACCCCATATTACTTGAGTTTGCGATCTCCTACGACGCCTTGCTTTCTTTTCTTTTTTATGTTCCCAATACGGAATGGCCTTAAGCAAAGATTTGGGACAGGATTCAACTAATTCTTTCGGGGTGAATCCCAAATCAGTTACCATTTCCTTAAAAACAAGCATTGTTTTCATGGCATCGTCGCATGCCCTATGTTCTTTTAATTCAGATCTAATTTCGACTGGAACCAAGTCATTAAAAGCATTATCTAATGATGTAAAGTTTTTGTTATTCTTGCTGAAGATAGGTAACATCTTTTGAATATCATATGCAACAAAATCAAATAATGGCAATTTATAACGGTTACAATCTTTGAAGATGAATCCAACATCATTATTAACCGCATGGCCAAATATCATTAGATTATCCCTAGTCATTAATCTTTTAATTCTTTCATAAGAATCAGGGAATGAAGGATATTTCCTATATTCATCTTCTGGATAAGTTAGGATCAAATCATCTTGTCCTACCCTACCAGTTAGATTAAATTTGCATTCTGGGTCGATAAGGATATTTGCTTTCTTCAAGACATTAAACTTCTCATCAGTTAATACATATCCATATTCGCAGATTGCTTTACTTCCATCCGCACATTCAATATCGAAGAATAAATAATTCATTCTATTACCTCTCTTTCTTCATAATTCTTTACTATTTCTTTTTATACTCGTAATGAGTAACGGCAATCAATCCTTTTTTGGCAAACAAACTATGATGATTAATCCTATTAAGCTTAGAAGAAATCCACCAAATATCCATCCTGGGACGCTTCTATTTTTATGTGCCGCCACAATAGGACACACAATCATACTGATGATCGTATTTATAATTCCAATTAATGAGGCTATTGCCATTATATTTTCATAATCGACAGGAGTTATCAATGTCATAATTATCCCTTTCTATTTAAGACTTCTATATCCTAACGAAAGAAAATGAATTAATGAGTATTTGTCCCAAAAAAGGTAACAAAAAACTCCTCCAATAAAGACTTGCACCATTCTCCCGACTTAACTCTAATTGTTTCTCTTAAAGCCTCTATAAAATTAGGAGTTGTGCCGTCACGCAAAGAAGAAATAATTTAATAAAATGTTTTTGTCGTAATAATTTTATCCACCAACGCTATTTATTTCTAATTGCTGAATGCTTAGGAATAAAAATATAACAATTCAGAACAATCGTGCTACTTAGTCTGCATCAATTCAGCTATATCTTCACTCAGAAACCCATTGATATCAACATCGCCATTTTCACCGATAGTAAATATTGCAGTTGTGTATCCGTCTTTTAATTTATAATTCTTTAATTTGCCTTTATGTGTATAAACCCTTTGATTAGTTGATCCACGAAACTGAAGATTTATATTTCTCTTTTTTAAAATAAACCTGCCAGCAACCACTATATCTGACAAATTCCATATCTTTAGCCTATTACCAGTTAACTCTTTTTTCGTATATCCAGTAAACAAAATGACTGTTTTTCCCTTGTCTTTAACGCTCTTTGCTATTTTCAATAATTCGTCTGCTTGATCCAATGGCTCACCGCCATGTAAAGTAATGCCATCTAAATTATTATTTAGAAGAATCTTGACGATTTCGTTAGACGATAAAAGCGTTCCGCCTT
>JALEUF010000164.1 GCA_022781015.1 Caryophanales bacterium | reverse complement strand
GTCATTATTTATATGAATCTGCTTTAAAACACGTAAAGATACTTGAAGATTTGGGTTTTGAAGACATTGTTATATCTTTAAAGGGTTCAAGTGCAAAAGAAACAATCGAAGCCTATAGATACGCTTCTAAGATGTTCAAGTATCCGCTCCACCTTGGAGTAACTGAAGCCGGGCCAAAAGACACTGGGTTAATTCGCTCTTCTGCCGGATTAGCCCCATTGCTTCTAGAAGGGATTGGAGATACCATAAGGATTTCACTCAGCGATGATCCGGTTGAAGAAATTAAGGCAGCGTCAAGGCTTCTTCATGATTTAGGATTAAAAGACGACTATCCTACTTTTATATCTTGCCCAACATGTGGAAGGACTGAAGTTGATTTAATACCCACTGCCAAGATTATCCAAAAATATATCGAAGATAACCATATTAACAAGACTATTGCCATTATGGGTTGCATCGTAAATGGTCCTGGAGAAGCTAGACATGCCGATTTAGGCGCGGCTGGAGGAAATGGAGTCTGGGCCATATTTAAAAAGGGCAAAGTTCTTAGAAGAGTTAAAAACGAAGATATCGTCGAAGAACTTATCAAGGAAATCAATAAATTATAAATTGCTAATAAAATCAGGCTCGAAAACGCCGTTACGTAACATTTCTATCTCCTTTTTATATGGAGGCATCTTATTTACATAAGGGGTTTCTAATATTTTTGGAACGGATTTTATTCTAGGATTAGAGGCTATTTTCTCTAACTTTTCAAAGCCAATTGTCCCCATTCCGATATTCGCATGTCTATCTTTATGCGAATTTATTGGATTTAAAGAATCATTTAAATGTATGACTTTTAGCTTATCTAGCCCAATCAAAGAATCAAATTCATCTAATATTTTATCAAAATCAGATAAATCATAACCTGCATCATTTATGTGACAAGTATCTAGACAGACCCCAATTCTAGATTGATCAGTAATTCCCTTGACTAATTCTGACATCTCTTTGAAATTAATGCCTATTTCATTTCCTTTTCCTGCCATGGTTTCTAGACAAATCGTTACATTGCCTTTAAAAGAATCAAATATAGAATTAATCGCGTTGCAAATTGCTTCTTTGCCCTTTTCAAAACCTAATCCTTTACTTGATCCAGGATGGAGGACGACCTTATTGACATTAAAAGAAACTGCCCTATTTAGCTCATTTTCTAGGAAAGATTTAGCAAAACCATATTTTTCTATATCCTCATCATTGGCCAAATTGATTATATAAGGGGCATGAATGACTATATTATCTTCATTGAAATTATTTTCTTTTAATAATTCTCTTCCTTCCTCAATCCGCAGTCTAGACAAAGGGAGCCTAAGCGAATTTTGGGGAGCGCCCGTATAAAACATGAAGGCGGTCGAATTATAGGAAAGTGCTTCTTTTACTGTCCCTAGATAAAATAAGGGGGAAGATAAAGAAACATGAGAACCAATTATTAAATCACTGTTTTTCATAAGTCGCCTTCTTTATGGCTTTATTAATGGCTTTTCTTCTATATTTATTCTTGACTCTTTCGACAGCCCATTGTTGCTTTTTTTTATAACCTGGCTTGACTTTTTTAGATCTAGTCTTAGCTTTAGCAATCTTGATTTCCTTGCTTTCTTGCTCAGAAAGAGGCTTTTTCTTGCTAAATTTCTTCTTTGGCAATAATCCAACTGGATCAGGAACTAGTCCATCTTCTTTTAAGATAAGGAAATCAAATTTGACTCCTTTTTTGATTAGTTCACTTGGAAGAGATGTCGAATCTGAATTATAGAAAACATAGGAATCCCCTACTTTATCGAATCTTCCAGTCCTTCCAGCACGGTGATAATAATATTCAAGGTCATTTGGCAAATCCAAGGAAATGACATCGCTAACATCCTCAATATCGATACCGCGCGAAAGCAAATCGCTAGCAACGATTATTTGGAATTTATTGTCTTTGATTAGCTTAATAGTCGATCTTCTTTTTCTTGCATCTAGATCGCTAGAAAACATTGTCACGGAATATCCATCTTGCTTCAATTCTTCATATGTTTTCTTTACATCTTCCTTTTTAGAGGCAAAGACAATGCATAAATATGGGTTCTTGAATTTAAGGAATCTCTTCAATGCTTCGATTTTACCAACGTGTTTTACATTAACTAAATGATGGCTAACGTTACTAGATGCCTTATTATCTTCGTTATCGAAAGAGAAATTGGTCCCAACATATTTTTCTAATCTATGTTTCAATCCTTCTTCTAAGGTAGCAGAAAATACCATGGTTTGGACATTTTCCCCTAGCATCGAATATAAAGCATCGATAGAATCAAAATATCCTAGTTCCATTAGCATATCGGCTTCATCTAGGACTAAAGTCTTTACATTACGTAAATTTAATTCATACGAATCACTTAGGATGTCTTTTAATCTACCAGGAGTCCCGATGACTATATGAGGTGCAACTGATAATCCTTGGCTAGATGAAGTCCTATCTTCTTCTGAGGTAATTAGCTTTATCTTTAGCTTTTGGAAATAATTCTGGAATGGCTTTGCAAATTCATATACTTGCCTAGAAAGTTCCCTGCTTGGGGTAATTATTATGGCTTGAAGCCTAGGAAGAGAAGTATCAATCCTATCAATTATTGGAACTAGATAAGAATGGGTTTTCCCTGAGCCAGTCTCCGATTGGCATAAAAGCGATTTCCCTTGAAGGGCTTTCGGGATTATGCGAAGCTGGACTGGTGATGGGGAGATATAATTTTGCTTTTTCAAGGCCTCTACCATGGTCTTGGATAAATTTAATGATGAAAATGTACTCATAACAATTAAAATTATAAAGGAAAGGAAAGAGCAATTCACTTCTAAATCAATGGAAATTCATATAATTAATCCAATTGGCTTTTGTTTTGGGGTAACTAGGGCCATAGATATTGCCTCTAAATTAGATAAAAGCAAGAAGATTACTTTCTTAGGCATGGTTGTCCATAATGAAGAAGTCATATCTAGTTTTTCTTCCGCTAACATCAACATTATTGATGAAAGGAAATACGATCTAAAAAAAGCTCTTCTTCAAGTTGAAGATGGGACAATCGTTGTTTTTTCCGCCCATGGGCATCCTAAAGAATATGAAGAAATTGCTAGAAAGAAAAATCTAATCCAAATAGACACGACTTGCCCTCTAGTGGCCCTAAATCTTAAGCTAGGGCTAGATTATGCTTCCGAAGGATTAATCTACATAGGAAGCAAAAATCATCTAGAAGCATCTTCTTTTAGGCTTAATTGCCCTGCTTCCTATTTCTTTGATATTTCTAGTTACTCATATTTAGCAAAGCCAGAAATCGATATTAAGCATGTAATCTCGCAAACGACCTTGTCTACAAGCGAGGTAGATAAGGCTATAAAGATAATTCAAAAGGATTATCCAAATACCAAATTAGAAAGAAGCGTCTGCGATGCGACCAAAGCTAGGCAAGTTGCCCTTTCTAATTTAGAAAATGATTATGATGCAATTATAGTTATAGGCTCGTCATCTTCATCAAATACAAATAAATTATTTAGCATTGCTAAAAATAAGAACAAGAATTCCTATTTGATACTTAATAATGATGAACTTAAGCAAATAAAGGATTTACCTAAATATAAAAAAATTGCCCTCTGCAGCGGAACTTCCACTTCGATGAAGACAATTGATGAATGTTTGGAATATTTAAGATCCCTTTAAGGTAGAAGCTAATATCCTATATAAGGAGAGGGCTTGTTCTCTTTTTTCTTTGCTTAATCCTTTATTTAATAAGGTAGATACCTTCTTCCTTTGGATTTCAACCCATTCAAGGAATATTGGGTCTCTTTCTTTTAATAGTTTCGGTCCTAATAACAATTCTTTTTGGGTATAAGGCCTAGATGGTTTGCCACGGCTAAATCTAACGATGGAATAGAAGATTTTATCTTCATAGACCATCTTTTCTTCACTAATTTTAAAGCCTAGCTCCACTATTTTTTCTCTAACCAACTTTAAGTCACGATGCGGATCGACAATTATGGTTTTTACGTTATCTAGCTTTTCTTTGTGGGAATAAAGTATATCGGTAGTCAAAATACCACCTAATCCACATAGGCATAAAGTATCGACTTCACCCATTAAATCAGATATTCCATCACTTTTAGATGCGAATATCTTCGATGATAAACCATAGGCATCGATATTTGATTTCATCCTTATGAACGGACCGACTTTATTTTCGACAGCCTGCGCATAATCTATGATTCCTTTAGAAACTAGATAAATTGGCAAATGCGCGTGATCACTACCAATATCGGCCAAAAATGAATTAGGAGCAACAAAATTAGCAACAGCCTGCAATCTTTTTGACAATCTAACGTTAGGCACTTTTCTTTTCTTCCTCCAATCCTTTTTTCATCCTAAGGAGGGCTTGCTCTTTTAATTGCCTTGCCCTTTCCCTGGATATATTCATTTCTTTTCCGATTTCTTCTAATGTTTTTGGTTCGTTGCCATTTAGTCCAAAGGCATTCTCGATGACAAATTTTTCCCTATCTGGAAGATACCTTAGTCCATCTTTTACCATGATTGAGGCATCTTCTTTTTCTAAAGACTTTGAAATAGATTCATCATTAGAAGGGACTAAATCACTAATGGAACCGTCTTCGCCTTCTTTTATAGGAGAATCCAAATCAACTATGGTTATCGGTATCGATAACATTTCCTTGACTTGGTCTTTATTAATATCGCCTAAATAAGAAGCGATTTCTTCATTTGTTGGCGGATTTCCGTTCTTTTCGCTTAATTCATCATAGGCTTTTTTTACTCTAGATATTTCAATTGAGCGATGAAGAGGCACTTTTATCGGCATAGATAATTCGATGACGGCTTTTGCTACGGCTTGAGTGATCCACCAATGGGCATAGGTAGAGAAACGGTTCCCCTTTGTATAATCAAATTTTTCAACTGCCCTATACAATCCAATATTTCCTTCTTGTATCAAATCTAGAAGAGGCACTCCCCTCCCTTGATAATGCTTTGCAATAGAGACGACTAGGCGAAGATTAGAATTAATAAGGGTAGTCCTAGCTAATTCAGCCTCTTTTTTTTCTTCGCTAGTCGCATTCTCCTTGCTTCCATCTAGCAAGGCTTTTCCTAGTTTTTGCTCTTCTTCCTTACTTAAAAGAGGATAGGCTCCTATAGAATGAAGATAAATCGAAAGCGGCTCAGTTCCTGTTGAAGAGATAGAGATTGGTTCATTAAGGAGTTCACTTATCTTTTTATCGCTAACTTCCTCTTTTGTATCATCTTCATCGTCTTCTAGAACGGCATCTTCCTCTTCCTTGCTTAAAGGAAGGGAATCGTTATCTAGGTCGATTTGCTTTGATTTATCTTCTTTTTCCATATTTTTTATCTAGATCCGTTAAAATGAGGGTCATTCATGAAAGCCGGGTCACGATAATCACCGAGCTTTTTGGCTCTAGTTGGGTGACGAAGCTTTCTGATGGCCTTGGCTTCGATTTGCCTAATTCTTTCTCTAGTGACATTGAATTCACGCCCGACTTCTTCTAGAGTCCTTGGTCTATTGTCATCAAGTCCATAACGCAAGCGTAAGACTCTTTCTTCCCTATCGGTCAAGTCTTTCATTATTTCGTAGAGTTCATCTTTTAATAATGATTTAGTCGTATATTCTTCAGGGGATTGGGCTTCTTTATCTTCAATGAAGTCTCCTAAATGGGAATCATCTTCTTCGCCGATTGGAGTTTCTAGCGAAACAGGTTCAAGGGCAATGCGTTGGATTTCCCTAATTCTTTCTGGAGAAAGCGAACCATCCATCTTATCAGAAATTTCTTCGGCGGTTGGATCTCTTCCTAATTCCTGGACTAATTGACGTTGGACACGGGTCATCTTGTTAATGGTTTCAACCATGTGAACAGGAATTCTAATAGTCCTTGCTTGGTCAGCAATGGCCCTAGTTATTGCCTGACGAATCCACCAAGTTGCATAGGTAGAGAACTTAAATCCCTTGGTATAATCAAACTTTTCAACAGCCTTGATTAAACCCATGTTACCTTCTTGGATCAAATCAAGGAAATGCATTCCACGTCCGACATAATGCTTAGCAATAGCAATAACTAATCTAAGGTTAGCATTTATTAAGTGGTCTTTTGCTTCTTTACCTTCTTGCTTTTCTTCTTCAGTAGCATCCGGTTTATTTCCAATAACTATCTTTTTGGCAAGTTCAGTTTCTTGATCGCCAGTAAGCAAGTCAACCTTACCGATTTCTTTTAGATACATCTTAACGGAGTCATTGACTTTGACTTCACCGATTCCGACTTTAGCAAAATCAGCAAGGGCAACTGCTTCTTTATCTTCATCAGAAATCAAGAAATCATCACCAGCATCGACTTCGTCTTGTTCCATTTCCCTTTCGATATCTTCATCAGACATGGAACCTGGCATTTCTATATCTTCTTCCTCTTGGGCATCATCGGATTCGATTTTTATCTTGTTTTCTTTGAAATAAGTGAATAATTCATCGAAATCATCTTCGCTCATATCAAGGTGAGCAACGGCATCCATGACATCACCAGCATTGATATAGCCATCTTTTTTGCCCTTCTTTAGGAACTTTTTCTTGATGGAATCTAATGAAACAATAGCTTCGTCGTCATCATCAATGAAGTCAACATCTTCATCTTCATCGAGGACTTCTTCTTTTTCTACTTTGGCCTTGCTTGCCTTAGAGGTTTTCTTTTTCTTCTTTTCATTACAAGTTTCACATTCATCTAGTGCTATTTTCTTTTCTTTCATAACAATCTCCTTTTTATAAGTATTTTCTAGGCATCTCCAAACCTAGCAATCTCTTCATTTGTTCTGTTTTCTTTTCCACCTCTCCCTTATGTTGTTTGCGTATTCTGCAAGGGCTTTGCCTTGCTCGGCATTAGAGGAAGAAGAGAGCCCTCTTATAGCTTTCTCCTTCTCTTGTTCTGCTTTTCTTTCTTCGTTGATTATGTTTTCGCATTGCGTCAATGAAGTTTTGCTATAATCCTCGCTAGAAAAGGCAATATCGGAAACAATGTCGGATAATTCCTTTGATGATGGGTTTTCATCAAATCTAGCGGTAAGTAAGGATAAATCGACCTTTTCTTCTTTGTGCGTATCTTTATAATCCAATAAATAATTTGCGATGTCTTGATATAAGTCGTTATAGAAGAAATGCACATTATGCTCAAAGAATTCAATGGCGTTTTCATCTATAAGCATCATGGCTAGGATTGTTTTCTCAGCCTCATCAAGTCTTTTGTTTCGCTTATTATTTTTCTTGAACCCTCTTTTTAGCTTTTCTTCAAAATAATAAGGAGTTTCGATTTCATCGATTGAATTTTCCTTATATTGATTGAATATATTCCTGATCGCACTTACTTCATATCCAGTCGCATTAGACAACTTGACGAAATAATTCTCTAATTCTATAGGCGAAGTAATTGAAGTTAGGAAGGAAATTGAGGAAGTTATCAATTTGTTTTTATCATCCGCATTAGAAAGTTTCTTCGTATGGAGATAATATCCAAGTTGGAAGTCAAATGGTTCAACAAGGTTATTCATCCTCTTTTTGACCCCTTCGGCACCCTCTTCATCAAAAATATCGTCAGGATCGCGTAAATC
>JALEUF010000154.1 GCA_022781015.1 Caryophanales bacterium | reverse complement strand
ACAAAAGCCATATCACGTCACTGTTAATCCAGAATTCCTAGATTAATAAATAATCGAATTAAGGGCTATCGTTAAATGGTGGCCCTTTTTAAGTGCAAAAAAAGAAGAGGAACAAGCCTCTTCTAATTTGTTTTTGGTTTTTATTTGCCTTCGTAAGGCCTTAATGATCTCATTGACATCCACATTATTCTTAAACCGAACAGGAAGATGAATCCCATCATGGCGAATTGTGTAAGCAAGAATCCAACGATTAAGGATAATATAGCAGGGGAAACTGAAGCCCAATAAGCCATCTTTTGGGTTTCCCAGAATGTATAGATCCTAAATGGATTACGTTTTCCTCTAGTCATTAAGAATATGACTAATCCGAATAGGAATTCTAAGCCAACGTAAACAGCTGCCATGATACCGCAATAAGTCCAGGATTGGGTGTTCTTTTGGGTTTCGGCGCAATCGTTTAGGAATGATGCGTAATTAAGTTTTAACTTTTCAGCATATTCGATGGTGTTTTTATCAACATCTGTTGGGGCTAGATTCTTTAAATGTAACCCTTCGCTTCTATCATAGATTCCATTAATTACGGAAGAACTAGAAGCGTCTGCTTTAACCTTGAATACATAGATTGTCTTTTTTCCTAATACAAGAGCGTTGCTGGAATACTTATCTTTTTCACCGCCTCTAGCAATGTCGGTATAAGGGTTTTTATTGTTTACGACACGTGCATAGAAGTCATAATCGGAAAGTTCTTCATTCTTGTCATTGTGCTTTTCGTAGTCATTGAAGAAAACTTCAAATATGGTTTTATTTGAATCGGCATTTTTGACTGTGTACCATTTTTGGTCTTCACTAGAGAAAGTGGAATACCATTTGTTATCGGTGTCGACTAATGTTGAATCTTTTACTACAAAATCGACCCCTTTTTCTTCCATGAAATTTTGGAAGTGGACTAAGCCGTTTTCATAGCCATAAGTAGCTGATCCTAACATGCTTGTTCCGTACTTGGTTTTCATGTTTGTTGTGAAGGAAGGAATCAATGCGATTATGACGGATAAGATTCCGAATATTATTGGCAAATACCAGTGCCATTCACGGCCCGTTTTTATGCAGGCGTCGTTAGATATTAATGTCTTGAAACCTAAGGTGATTTTAGCCTTTGTTTCTGCTGACATTTTTTGTTTGTTTTTCTTTTTATTTTTAGACATTTCTCAATTTAACCTTTGCAAAGCAAAGATAACAATACACGAGTAGAGGCGATTTTAAAAGAGAAGATATGAGTTTAAGAAATAAATTTTATGACTTTTTCATTTTATTTTTATCGTGTCTTCGGTTTTACTAACTAATTTATTTTATCTCTTAACTGCATACTTTTTATAAATATATATGCAGTTAAAAATATAATTTGTATAATTACCTTAATGGAAGAATTATTGGATTTAGATAAACAATTGTTTCTAACCTTCTCTAAAGATTTGTTTTCAAAATTCCAAGTTATCGAGAACAAAAGATTTGATTTGAAGAAGTTGAATTCGCTTAAAAACATTGACTCGTTGACAACTAAATCAAAACTTGATGAAGCATACTTTTTACTTTGCTTAGACAAAAGAAAAATTAGACAAAATAGTAAGAAAGAAATTACTAAAAATAGCAAGTGCAAAACTGATAACGAAAAGCTATTTGTAAACCTTCTTGAATTGCTTAATGATATTGATGTTCTAGATGGATCTGATTTAAGTGAAAAAATCATTAAATCTACTTATCTCAAATTAAAAGAAGGTGTTGGAGAATCTAATAAATCTGTTGTAGGAGTTTCTTCTAGATTTTCCAAAGCGATGGAATCTTTATTAGCCCCTTATTCAAATGAGACTTCTTCTCTGCTTGTTACTTTATTAAAACAATTAAAGCTTTCTAACAGGCACAAAGATAACAATATGTTATTAACTTCAATTGTCTTTATTGGATGCTTTTTAGCCATTTCTCCTTTTGAATTTTATAACGTATCCATGAGTATTCTTTTATTAGATTATCTTCTTTATAAATTTGGCTATGACTTTATGAATTATAGAAGCCTCACTAGATATATTTATAAAGATAAAAAAGAATTTAATCGCATATATAGGCAACTTAGAAATTCCTATAAGCAAAACAAATTAAATGTATCAGAATTTGTATTATTCATTCTTTCAACTCTGGGTGATATCTATTCTTCTTTATCCTATTCGTATTCTTTAATTCTAGAAAAGGATAAAAGCCAAGATAAAATCTATACTCTTATTAAAGAAAGCAAATCGCCTGTTTCAAAAGAAGATATCGAAGAAACGTTATTTATTTATTCAAAGACAACGATAGAAAAATCTTTAGGAGAACTATGTAGCCAAAATAGAATAAGGCTTATAAATTTTGGAAGATATTCGACATATGTTTTATCTTCTTCGTCCTCTTCGATTTTCATTTTCTAATTGTTCAATTATAATTTCCTCATGCCAAAATCGATTAAGAAAGAAAATAGAAAGGGGTCGCTTGTATATACATCAGCCGTCTTTTTCCTTTTATCAGGTCTTTCTTTCTTTATCCCATTTTGTTCTTATCAAGATGAATATGGGGTAACTGCAGGACTTACTTCCTATAAGATATTAATAGGAGGGGAAGATACTTTTTATTTAAATTCCCACCTATATTCATTCTCATATAAATTAAATATCCCACTATTATTGATGCTTCAATTATGCTTGCTTTCTATTGTTGCATCCATATTCGGAAAAAGAGATAAAACAAATTTAATAATCGCGACTATTCTAGGAGCAATCACATTTATTCTTAATTGTTTTTCCTTGCTGCTTGCCACTTTATCCTCTTCTTTATTAATGAATGGGATTAAACCAGGGGTAGGATATTTCTTCTCTTTAGGATTTTGCTTTATTGCTTTAGTTAATTTGCTTATTTGCCTTTTTCCCATTATATTTAAGAAGAAGCAAAAGGATTACGAATTATAATTTTCTTTATTTTTAATCCCTTATGCTTTATATTCTTCTAGCCTAATTTCTTAGGCAATTGTTCTGGGGCCGTCATGGTTTTGACGGAGAGTAGAAAATTAGCAGTTGCAGTGGAGTGACGATCCATAACGTCAAAAAAACAATAACTGACAATAGTTATATTTTTGGGAACCGCGCTTTAAACCGCGCTTCCTGCGCTTGCGCTTAATTTAGCACCGACATAGGTTCCTCGTTCTGAGGACAAGCACGCTCCCTGTGGTTTACTCGTCTCACGCACAGGTGTAGTGTCATACCAAGGCGATAAGCTTCTTTCGTTGGCTAGGGAAAGAGGACGAAAATCTATAGCCTATCTAGCGAAACTTACGGCATCTTAGCCGCTAGTGATATTCGATGCCGTCTAAACTGTAGACGCTGCTAAGGGTCATTCTTCGGACCGGAGTTCGATTCTCCGCGACTCCACCAAATTACTGATTTGAGGTAATGGAAATATTGTCTCTTTTTTATATTTTTAGGCTTGAAGAACATTCGCTATTTTACGGAATGTCCTTTTTTAAACCACATTCCGTAAAATAAGAAAAGTGTGTTTTTGCAAAAAGTATCGATAAATAAGCGATTATGCATTTTTCGTTGAAAAGTTACTGCTAATGTTAATTTACGGAATCTCACCTTTTAGACCACATTCCGTAAAATAGTGGAACGAGCAATGTTTTACTTCAACCTCCTAAAATATATTGAGTAATCATTTATAAGACTAAAAACTCTATTTACAAAGCGTAAGGTTATTTCGTTTCCTCACCTCTTTATTAATTTTGTAAAAGCTAATCCTTTAATTAATTATTCAGCGGTTTTCTTTAAAACAATTTTTTCATTGATTGTAATGTGCGCTATTGCAAATAATCACATTATAAGAGAGAATTTAACCAGTAGATAAAGTCATACTTACAAAAGGAGGCGAAACGCATCATTTATTGGCATTATAAAGCAAGACCAATAAAAATTACGTATATGATTTAAGAAGATAATAAAGACGGCTGATAGGGGTGTCGCCTTATATGCTTCTTCTTTACGCTGATACACAAGACTTTTAAAGGTATTCACATTATTTTTAACGAATCATCTAAATATATTATGGGTGATATACTTTTTTTGTTTCCAATTTATATATTAGTTGCCAAAAGGAGCGAAATTAACAAATGGTTATATTTGATGCTTTTAAGAAAAGTAGTGTAGGGGTGTGGTGGTTTTGCCCTGATAAACCATCTTTATATGGGAAAAAGAAACCTTGTTATGGTTTTGGACAAATAAAATATCTAGAGGGATCTGTTTATACAGGAAGGGTATTCTTTGATGGTAAGAATTACCTTAAGAAAGGCAAAGGCCAACAAGATTTTACTACCTCCTGTTTAGGCCAATTGAATAGGATTCCGAATGAGAAACTATATAAGTTTGTTGGGAATTTCAATGATGTTAATTCAGCTTGGATTCATGGCAACGGGGTTAAATATTATGTTAATTCCGAGAACAAACCAACTCACTTTCAGATTGGTTACTTCTCCCGTTTAGATAAAAAGGGAGAATACCGTGGCGAGTTTGATTATGACTCCTTACTAGATGGATATGATAAATCCATGCAATTTGAAATAGATGAAAGAGCCATTCTTATTGATAAAGAAAAAGAGAACATTAAAAACATAGATAGACTAGATAATTTATTTATAGGAGATTCCTATTTTGAATTATGGAATTATGAAGAATATTCAAAAAATACCTTTTACAATGTTTTTAAGAATTCTTTAAATCTTGGATTAGGTGGAACTCGCTTTTACGATTGGATACCTTATGTTTATAAACTTAAGGATTTAAAAGCCCCAAAAAACATAATAATCAATCTAGGCTTTAATGATATACATTGTGAGGAAACTCGTAGGGCGGTTCAGGTTCATTTAAGAAGAATTGAGTTCTTAAAGTTATTAAGAGATATATTCCCTGATTCTAATTACTATTTTGTTAATGTCGTCCATGCTCCTTTGTTTAAAGATTTAGTTGATGTAGAAGAGCAACTTAACCGTTATTTAGAATCTGGACAGACAAAATATAATTACAAAGTGATTGATAATTGTTTAAATATCGCTTCTTCAAAAGAAAATCCTTTCTTTATTGATTTGGTCCATCTAAATCATCATGGGTATGAACTTTTTGAGTCTTTGATAAAGAAATACATTTAATCAAAGATATTTAGCATTTTATTAGCCAAATTAAGCAGTTATTTCTTTTCCTTGAAGAGGCTTTCTTTTATCATTACAAGGATATGGAAAACGCCTTCTTTCTAGATAGAAAAAGCAAAAGGGAAACATCTAAAGCCCAGATATATTTCATTTTCGTTTCTTTTTATGAAGGCATGGTCTTTTCCTTTTTGACTTTGTTCCTTAATGAATGCAGGAAGAACTTGTCTTGGTCTCCTTTGATGTCTTCTTTTTCTTTGTTCTTACCTCCTTTATTTGCTTCGATTGGTTTATTTGTTTTTTCGTTTTTAGTCTCGCATCAAAAAAGGAATTTAAAGATAATGAGAATACTCTGTGTTTGTTCATTAATTATCTTATTGTTGCTTTCGGTTTTAGGTCTAATATTACCTACTGGGTTAAACGAATCTAATGAAATAATAAATTCTTCATCTTATTATTTGCTGTATTTTCTTTTCCTTTTATTGCCATCTTTATTAATGGGTTTGCATTGGTCTTTTGTATCTTTTAATACATCTAATATCGCGGATACAAATTATGCCGAAAAGACTAAATTTGGGCATGTTTGCATTTATGGGGCTTTGGTTCCGATTATAGTTTCCCCTTTAGCAGGCTTTATCGCCGAATCTTTATTCCAAGGTTATAAAGGATATTTATTTTTATTCTTAGTTTCTTCTCCAATGTTAATTGTTTTATTTTGTTTAACGTTCATGTTCAAACCATATCCATCATCTATGTTTCATGAGGACGATCATGAAAAGGTTTATCTAAGGGATTTATTTAAAAATAAGACATATGTCCTTTATCTTTTACTTGCATGCCTATGGATTCCTCTTGTCTGGTCTAGTGATTCTCTTACTTCAAATTTCTGGACTGCTTTAGAAAGCTCTTCCCCTCATATTAACGAGTTTAATCCACTTACCTGGGGTTTATTTATCGCATCTTCATCAATAAGTGAATTCCTTATTATCTTTATAAATACTAAGTTTGGTGTTGGCAATAAAGTTAGGACATCAATGCAGATATCCTTTGCAGTTATATTTGTCCAATGTTTGATACTAGCTATTCTTTCATATATTTATAACATCCCTTTAGAAAAGGGGTTATTCATTGTGTCTATTCTTATTTTTATCCATTTAGGGAAAGGGGTTGCTAGCGGGTTCTATGTTACTAGCAATATGTTGATGCTTCATCATATAGTAGGTCCGAAATTAAGAAGGAGGGCTGTGTTTATCGCCCCATTTATATTCCAATTAATTAACTCGGTTATCCAATTGATATATCCATATCTAACTTCATATAGATATGTTTCTTTTGCCTCTTTTGCTGTAGTTGCCTTAACTGGATTATTAATTTCCACATTCCTAGAAGTTCATTTATTGCATGAAAAGAAAAAGTAGACAGTAACTATCTAACTGTATATACTGAATATACACGGAGATAATATGAATCTACTCGAAGTTAAAAATTTATGTAAGTCATACCCTTCATTTAAATTAGAAGATGTTTCCTTTTCTTTGCCTAAAGGATACATCATGGGATTTATAGGAAAAAACGGGGCAGGGAAGTCTACTGCCATAAAATGTATCTATAACCTAATTAAGAAAGATAAGGGGGACATATATCTATTAGGCAGGAAACTAGAAGACATTTCTGAATTAGAATTAAAACAAGAAGTCGCGTTGATGCTAGGAGGGATGGATATCTATCCTACTTCTAAAATCGGAGAAATAGGAGAAGTGGTATCTTCTTTCTATAAGAACTTTGACAACGAGACCTATAATCGTTTATTAAAGAAATTTGAATTGGATAAAAACAAGAAATTCAAAGAATTATCTAATGGGATGAAATCCAAGTTCCTATTAACTTTAGCAATGTCACACAAGGCTAAATTATTGATTTTAGATGAACCTACTTCTGGGTTAGACCCATATTCTAGAGACCAATTATTAGAAGAATTTCAGAATTATATTCAAGATGGTGAAAGGTCTATTTTATTCTCTACCCAGATTGTTTCTGATCTTGAATCAATCGCAGACTATATTGGATACATCAAAGAAGGGAAAATCATAGATTTCGCGACTAAAGATGATTTTGTCTCCTCTTATAAAATCTTTTCTACTAAAAAAGAAATTGGAGAGCATATTGATCCTTCTATCTTAGTAGGAATTAGGGAGAGTTCAGTTTCTTTTGAAGGTTTAATTAGAAGCAAGGATGCATCTAAACTACCAGAAGGTATTGAATTAAGTGAACCTTCAATTGAAGAGATAATGATTTTTAATGAAAGGGGTAAATAAATGAAAGCCTTGATTAAGAAAGAGCTGAAATTAGGAATCAGCCCAGCATGTTATATTTCTTTATTGTTTGCCTTGTTCTTTTTTATACCAGCCTATCCATTGATTGTGGTCTTTTTCTTCCCATCTACAATGATTACAAATATCTATATAAGTTCAATTGGCTATAACAATGATTTAGAGTTTTCGTTGATGTTACCAATTAGAAAGAAGGATTATGTCTTATCAAAGATATTCTCCATGTTATTCCTTCAATTCATTTTCTTGCTTTTGTCTATCCCGTTTATGTGTTTAAGAATGTTCCTCTTAAATGGGATTTATCCATCAACTCCAGGATTTACTTCTCCTTTTATTATTTATGGAACTTATTTAGTTGGGTGCGCCATCTATAATCTTACTTTATTTGGAACTTATTTTAAGACTTACCCAAAAAGGAATTTAGCGGCGACTATTTCTATTTTTGCCGAATTGATAATCGATATGTTTTTAGGAGTAGCAATGTTTTATATCCCTAATTTCGGACAGCAATTAGAGAATAACTACATCATGGGTCTAATATATTTACTAATTTCAATTTTAGTTTTTATTGTTTTGGTTTATCTAACTTATCTAGTATCCTATAAGAACTTGGAGAAGAAGAACCCCTAAATGGATATTGTTTTGTCAAAGAATTCAAATTTACCCTTATATAGGCAAATAGAAGAATCTATTAGGGAAGGTATATTGAATAGATCTATAAAACCTGATGAATTACTTCCTTCAATAAGGGTACTTTCTAGCGAATTAAAAACTTCTGTCATCACAATAAAAAGTGCCTATGAAGAGTTGGAAAAAGATGGATATATTTATTCTCTTCCCGGTAAAGGATTCTATGCGACTAACTTTAATGACGAACAAATAAAGTTATTACAGACTTCAATAGCAAAATCTTCTTTAAAGTCTCAAATTGATTATTTAAGAAGAATTGGAATGAGCGAAGAAGATATCAAGAAATTCTTTAATTTTGACTAAGGGGTTGCGTCTTTTCCCCAAATTCAAGTTTTACTTTCTTTAATATTATTACCATTGCGATTATGTTTGCGGTGGCTGTTATTGTCCAGGTAATAGGATAGACGCTATAGAGCCAACCTACCGTATGGAAGTAGGGGATATTGAATACTGTCTCTAATAAAATAATCCTAACAACAGTACAACCGATTAAAGTTGTTATCATTGGGAACATTGATCTTCTACACCCTCTAATGGTACTGCTAGTTATATCCATTATCCCATCAAGGCAATAAGTTAGTCCTATAACCATCAATCTTTCTTTTCCTGAAGCAAAAGCCTGCTCTGTATCAACAAATAATCCTAGCAAGGAACGATTGGCGAATATGATAACTAAAGCTACGACCGCACAGAACATAAAATTCCAGATTAATGAATAACAATATATCTTGTTTATGTTCTTTATTTTCTTTGCTCCATAGTTTTGGGCTGTAAAAGACATAGTGGCTGCAAATATTGCTTCTATGCCAGCATAGATATAGCTTTCGATATTGCTAGCTGCGATAGCCCCGTCTTGTAAATCTGGGTTATCTGGAGCGATTGTATATAGCTTTGCTTGAATAAAGACATTAGGAAGGGCAAAGAAGAATCCTTGTAATCCTGCCGGAAGTCCTAATCTAACGATTTCCTTTAAGACCCCCTTATCAATTCTCATTTCTTTCCATTTGAATACTACATAGGAGCTTTTGTCGATAAAGAAATAAAGAGTTGATAATAATGCAGAGATTACTTCAGAGATTACCGTGGCAATGGCAACCCCAGCAACATCCATTTTAAACCAAGCGACAAAGGCAATATCTGCGACTACATTGAATATTCCGGAGATTAATAAAATGAAGAATGGGGTCGATGAATTACCTATTGCCCTCATTATTTGAGACAAGTAGTTGTAGATCATAAGGAATGGCATTCCTAAGAAATATATTTTCAAATAGGTAGTGGCTAGATCAATGATGTGGGCATCTGTTTTCATTAATTCTAGTAGTAACCTAGAAGTGAAAAACCCAATAATTCCAACTGCAATGCCAGAGATTATTGATACAAGGAATGAGGTATGTAATATCTTTTTGGCTTTATCGTGTTCGCCAGCACCTTTTGCATTGCCCATAGCAACATTAGAACCCATGGACATATTGGCAAAAACTACAATGACTAGATTAATTAAAGCCCCGTTAGCAGCAACGGCAGCCATCGAAGATTGCCCTCCGCCCATAAAGTGGACAGTAACTAGGTCAACGGTAGAATAAAGAAGTTGAAGTACGGTAGCTAAAAATAACGGAAGTGCAAATAGGCCAATCTTGGCAAATAGGTTGCCTTCGGTCATGTTCATTTCTTTAAATAATTTCTTAGTCATATATACATCTCAAAAGGTTATTCTATGACCTTTTATTTCTAATTCAATATCAAAAGGGTTTTACAAATCTTTTTTAGGTTAGAAAAAACGAATTTCTATAAATTTGCCTATTTTAAAGCACCACGCCCCCTTTGTTTTCAAGGAAACGGAAAAATGTTTTTTGTATTTCCCACAAATTTTTCCTTAAATAAAGCACAAGGTATCGCTTATTTTTAAAAAATTGAAAAAATTTTAGTTGACTTATTGAAGAAAATAATTCACCCGTGTACTATTATAGTTACTTAATTAGACCTAAATAGGGAGGTTTAAAAATGTCGAAGGAAAAGAAATGTTGTTGCAAGAAATGCAAAACGACACTCATCATCGGCGGGGCACTTTTTGCTCTCGCTTTTGTTTACTTGTTTATCGCAGGTGCTGCTGGGGTAATTCCATTCAGCAATTCTTACCCATGGGGAATAGTTCCAGGCACCGGTTGGTTCTGGGATTCATTTGCTGCTGATCCAGGTTGGACAGGTGCTGGATTAATACCTTGGGGCAATATGGCTTGGTACCGCATGGTCGCTGTAGCTGCTTGCTATTTGGCTATTGTCTTATTCATTGTCGGATTAGTCTTAGTCATAAAGAGAAAGCAATACAAGTTATTAATTAGAATGGGATGCACCGTTCTAGATGTATTCTGGACTGGTTATATATTTGTCTCTATGATGCTTCCATTAGATAGGAAAGTATTACATAGAGCTGCCTATTTCAACTACACGGTTGTCTTGGTTTTATCTCTTGCCTCTGTTTTATTCTTATTAATTGCTTGCTTAATCCCATTCTTAAAAGTTGAAACCATCAGCGAAGAAAGAATTAGGGAAATCTCTAGAGAAGAATATTCTTCCATGAGAGCTACCGAAGGCAAGACCTATACCGAAAATGAAATCCGTGCCATTGTTAGAGAAGAAATGACCGGCACCCAAGAAAAGATCTTCACCGAACCAGAGATAAGGGAAATCATTGTTGATGAAATCTCTAAACATCCTTGCGTTGTTAAAGAAGAAGTTAAGGAAGAGGTTACTGAAGAACCAGCTCCTGAAGTAGTTGAAGAACCAGTTGCTGAAGAAGCGGTTGAAGAAGACGAAGACAATCCATTTGCTTCATTAAGAAATAAAAGACGTGCTTCATTTGAAACCAAGATCAAGAATAGCGAATATGATTTACGTCATAAATATTATGATCTAAGAGACTATATCAAGTCTTATGGAATCAATAATAGAATCTCTATCCCAGGTGATACCTTCTCTGCAAAAAGAGAAAAACTCGTATTCATCACTGTATCGGGCAAGAAACTAAAAGTATCCTATGCCCTTGATCCAAAAGAATACGAACAAACCCCAATTCCAGTAGAAGCCAATACTTCTAAGAAGTTAGCGGATTTACCATTATGCTTAAAGATTAAATCTGACCTCTCATTCAGGAGAGCCTGCAAATTAGTTGATGACTTAATGGCTAAAAAAGGCATCACCAAAATAGAAGAAAAGAAATAATTAAATCTAATTTTATTTGAGGCGGTTAACCCCGCCTCTTTTTAATAAGCACATGGATAGCAAATCGATTCATTTTAGAATAAAATAAGTAAGTCCAAGGAGAAAAACTTTATGCATTGCGAAAGAAAAATTAGTGATGGTTTCTATTATGTAGGTTCTAGTGATAGACGTTTGGCTTTATTTGAAAATGTCTATCCAATTCCAAACGGAGTTAGCTATAACTCCTATTTGTATCTAGATGAACAAACTCTGTTGCTAGATACAGTTGATTCCTCTGTTTCTGATGTCTTCTATGAAAATATTGACTTCCTCCTAAACGGAAGAAAGCTTGATTACCTAATTGTTAATCACATGGAACCAGACCATGCCGCAAATATTGGAGAACTTGCCTTACGTCATCCTTCTACAACTATTGTAGTAAATGCGATGTCGAAGAAATTCCTATTTAATTATTTCCCTGAAATCAAAAACCCAATCATGGTTGTCAAAGAAGGGGACAAATTAAATATCGGTAAGCATACATTTACTTTCGTTATGGCTCCTATGGTACATTGGCCAGAAGTCATGTTTACTTTTGAATTGAGCGAGGGCGTGTTATTCTCCGCCGATGCTTTTGGTACATTTGGTGCTTTAGAAGGAGATATATTCGCATCTTCTTCTACATTTACAAAATCATTCCTATCAGAGGCTAGAAGATATTACACGAATATCGTTGGTAAATATGGCGATCAAGTCGTAAATGTCTTAAAGAAAGCCTCTACCATTGATATTAAGATGATTTGCCCATTGCATGGACCTCTTTATAAAGGGAATTTGAACTTTATCCTTAACCCATATATGAATTGGGCTACCTATACTCCTGAAGAAAATGATGCTGTAATGATTTGCTATTCTTCAGTTTATGGTGGTACTAAAAACGCCGTTGAAGTATTAGCAAAGATGCTAAGCGAAAAAGGGGTGAAGAATCTAGCTATATATGATGTATCAAAGACTGATTCTTCATATTTAATTGCTGAATCGTTTAGAGTTAAGACAATTGTTTTGGCCTCTACCACCTATAATGCCGGCGTATTTGTTAAGATGGAAGAATTCCTAACTGATTTAGCAGAGCATAAGATTAGGAATAGGACTTTTGCCTTCCTTGAAAATGGTTCTTGGGCACCTGCAGCTAGACTTTGGATGAAAAATATCCTAAAAGACTTGCAAGGCTCTACATTTATCGAAGATACATTGACCTTAACCAGTAGGATTAAGGAAAATCAATTAGAAGATTTATCTAAATTAGCAGATGCGGTGGCTTCTTCAGTGATTTTGGATTTACCTTCCAAAGAAGAAACATTCATTGATGATAAGACCCAATTTAAACTTACCTATGGCTTATTTACCGTCTTTAGTAAGGATGAAAATGGAAGAATTGATGGATCAATCAACAATTCTTTCTTCCAGATTTCTGATTCTCCAAATTTGTTCCTTCTTTCGGTCAATAAGGCAAACTATACAGCCGAGAATATTAAGAAAACCGGTAGATTTGTTGTCTCTATCTTAAATAACGAGACTGACTATGCTCTTATTAAGAGATTTGGATTTGCTTCAGGTAGAGACTCTAACAAATTAGAAGGAGCCGAGAATTTAGTTAAACCAACTTCTTCTGGATTAGTTAGATTAGATAAGATGAGCAATGGTTACATGGAATGCGAAGTTAAGCAAACTCTAGATATTGGAAACCACGTAGTCTTTATTGCAGAAGTTAAAGAATCCAGGGTATTAAATAACTCTAAATCTCTAACTTATGAATATTATTTTGCTAACATAAAACCAAAGGCCTTACCTTCTCAAAATAAGGTGAAAAAGACTGCATGGGTCTGCCGTATTTGTGGTTATACATATGTTGGGGAAACTCTTCCAGCGGATTTCATCTGCCCATTATGCAAACATCCTGCAAGCGATTTTGATAAGGTCGAATTATAAACTTCCTTGTTCTAAATATATTTAGACAATATAATCAGCCCTATGGAAAATAAAGATGAGATAATTGAAGTAGAAGTTACTGATGAAAAACTAAATGCCCCTAAAAAAGAGGGCAAGCCAAAGAAGACTTTGGATGATTATTCTTCTAAGATTCGTTTCTATGGTTCTTTAGCTTATCTAGGTTCTAGATATGGATTTACTGGGATGATTCTAGCTGGGCTTGCCGGATTAGTTTTCTCTATCCTTTATAGCGAGAATAAAGCCACTTCCTTCCTTGCCTTGGTTATTGTTTGTTTTTCTTTCTGCCTATTATTTGCTATTTTCTATGTTGTTGGATTAATTGCAAGAAGCTTAGCTAGAAAATACATGGCTAAGGATCCTAATTATCAAGATAAAATATGAGCTATATAGAGATTCATGGTTTGAGCAAAATATATAACCCAGGTAAGCCAAATGAAACTAGGGCTTTAATGGATGCTTCCTTTAATTTGGATAAGGGTGAATTTGTTTGTGTGCTAGGTCCTTCTGGCGCGGGCAAATCTACTTTATTGAATATATTAGGTGGCATGGATAGGGCTAGCAGTGGTTCTTATATAGTCAATGATAAAGACGTTACTAAATTTAACGAAAAAGAATTACAGGTATTTAGGAGGCAAAGTGTTGGCTTTGTTTTTCAATTCTATAACTTGATGCAGGATCTAACTTCTTACGAGAATGTTTCTTTAGCATCTTCTATTGCCTTAAATCCTCTTGATCCAAAAGAAATAATCGAAAAAGTTGGATTAGAAAAAAGAATGTATGCCTTTCCTTCTTCGCTAAGTGGAGGAGAACAACAAAGGGTATCTATTGCTAGGGCGATTGTTAAAAACCCTTCTTTGTTGCTTTGCGACGAGCCTACTGGTGCGCTTGATTCTAAAACCGGCAAGTCCATCATGGCCTTGCTTATGGATATATGCAAGAAGTATGAAAAGACTTTGATTCTAGTTACCCATAATGCCGCTTTAGCTAGACTTGCAGATAGAGTTATACGTATGGGAGATGGACATATTGTTTCTAATGAAATCAATGAACATCCATCAAGCGTTGATGAAATTGATTGGTAATTCTTTATATATAGACGTTACTAAATTAAAATATGTCTATGGGACTAAAGGAAAAGAATAGATATATAACTGCTTTTTTAAAGAATGTTCCTCCGTTTTTGAATTACAAATTATTTAAAAAGAAGAGAAACTTATCTTCGTTTTGCGGGGTTAATAACATAAATGAAGCTACTACTAGCCTTGCTTTAAAGAAGGCAATTTCTTCTTCCATTCCTTTTGCCGCGATTAGATTTGGGGCAGTTGAATTATCTTGCTTAAATAATCATGAGAAGATAGAACTTGGTTTCAAGAAGAAATATAAAGAT
>JALEUF010000153.1 GCA_022781015.1 Caryophanales bacterium | reverse complement strand
CCATATTTAGTTAAGGCTTTTCTTATTTCAATAATATCTTCCTTACGTCTAGTAAAAGAAGCAAATATTGCATCTACATCCTGCTCACATCCAAACTTAAGGTCGCTTTCATCAGAAGGGGATATAAAAGGCATATTGAGCCTAGAAAATGGGCAATTGACACCTTTTTGGTCTTTTAAGATATGGGCATTTCTAGCTTCTACTAATAAGGTTCTATTATCTTCATTCTTCTTAATTATCAAGAAATCAAGATTACCATCATCAATAAGGATATGATCTCCGACTTTTACATCATCATATAAACCCTTATAGGTAACAGAGAAACCATTTTCATCCCCAAGTCTATCTTCCATGGAGATAACCATTTTTTGGCCAGTTGAGACTTTGATGGCCCCGTCTTTCATATAGCCAGTCCTGATTTCAGGACCTTTAGTATCGAGTGCGACTGGGATATAGATTCCATCACGCTCAAAATCACGTGCAATTTTTATTTTTTCTAATTGTTCTTCGTGAGTACCATGGGAAAAATTGACCCTCATGACAGTCATGCCGGCTTTATATAATTCAAGGATTTTCTCTCTTGTATCGCTAGCAGGACCAATCGTGCAGACAATTTTTGTCTTTTTAGAAATGTTAAAAAGCATGGTAACCCTCTTATTTTAGGATATCAATCAATCTAAGCATTGAAACATGCTTATCACGTGGCAATTGAAGTGCTTCGTAGATATCATAATCAACAATCTTGTTATTGATTAAACCAACGCAGATGCCACCTTTTCCATCAAGAAGGCAATCAACGGCATATGCACCCATTCTAGCAGCCAAAATTCTATCAAAAGCGCTTGGGGCGCCGCCTCTTTGGACTCTTCCTAATACTTCGGCACGGCATTCAAAGCCGGTGTTCTCGCCGATTTTAGCGGCAAAAGCATGAATATCTGGATACATCTTTTCGGAAACTATGACAATGGCCCTCTTCTTTTTGGAGTCATGCAATTTCTTCAAGGAATCAATTATTTCGTCTTCTGGGATTGGGTGATCTGGAGTAATAATCATTTCAGCACCCTCCGCCAAACCTGAGAATAAGGCAAGATCACCGCAGTGGTTGCCCATTACTTCGATAACGGCACAACGTTGATGTGATTCGGTTGTATCCCTAATCTTATCTACGCATTCTACAATTGTATTCAAACAAGTATCAAATCCGATTGTATAGTCAGTAGAAGCAATATCATTATCGATAGTTCCAGGAAGCCCAACACAGTTGATGCCCATTTCGGTAAGCTTTTTAGCACCCATATAGGAGCCATCGCCACCAATAACTACAAGGGCATCAATACCTCTTTTCCTTAGGTTATTGACAGCAATCTGTCTAACGCTTTCTTCCTTGAATTCGCGAAGACGTGCAGTTTGCAAAATCGTACCGCCCCTATTGACGATGTCAGATACAGAAGATCTATTCATTAAGAACATGTCATCATCGACTAATCCTCTATAGCCATCCATTATTCCATATACTTCAAGTCCATAAGATAAACCAGCCCTAACAACAGCCCTTATGGCACAATTCATTCCCGGGGAATCACCACCGGAGGTAAGTACACCAATCTTTTGAATCATAAACTACCTCGATTTCCGGATAGATTATAGCCTATTTCTATTTAGAATGTACCCACGAATATTTAAATATTCGTACTTTAGATAGTATTTTCCTAATTTTATAAGTAATAATGGTAATTTTTAAAATTAGTGTTATTTAAAAAGAAGAGAAAAATATAATCTTTTATAAAAATATCCTTCTAAAAATGTTATCCTTTTAGAGGAGATTTATATGCATTCTTTTGGCGCACTTGATTTTTACGAAACTAGAAAAAACGATTCTTATGATTCTGATGATATCTTAAAGGTAAGAGACCTCTATCTTCCTTTGATTGGAGGGAAGGCTTTTTCTTTATATGCCTTCTTGATGTCAGAAAAGCCAAACAACATGGTAACGCATGAAAGAATGCTGGGCTGGCTTCAATTGAGCGTCAATGAAGTATATAACGCTTTCTTAGCATTAGAAGCAGTAGGATTAATCAAGACTTTATTCCAAGAAAGCCCGACTGCTAATTGCTTTATCTATTGCATTCGCTCTCCTTTAGGTCCAAAAGATTTCTTAAATGAACCATTATTCTCATCTTTATTAAGAACTTATATAGGCAAAGATGAATATAAGATAATTGAATCCAAATATCTTAAATCCATAAAATTACCAGGATTTAAGGATGTCTCTGAAACCTATTCAGATTATTTTGGGGCACCAAATGAAAATGTATTGACCAAAGCTAAAGAAAAGAAAGCCAAATTAGAAACCTCATTTGATTACTCTAAATTGAATAATTCCCTTCTTTCTTTTGGGATTAATCTAAATTCGATTAGCGATGATGACAAAGAAAAGATTGCTAAATTCGCGATTCTTTATGGCTATGATGCTGATACTATGGCTGAGATTGTCCGTCAAGCCTTAGTAAACGGAAAAATTGACTTCCTAATTATAGAAAAGCAATGCAGGGCCAGCATGAAGTTTGATTATATTGGTAAAAACGAAACCCCAAAAAGCCAAGTAAGTGCCCCAAGTGCCTTAAAGAAAAAGATAGAGATGATGGACGAAGTCACTCCTAAGGAATTCTTATATAACCTCCAAAGCGGACATCGCCCTTCCGTCAAGGATCTAAAATTAATCCAATCTCTTGCCTTCAATGCAAATTTATCTAATCCGCTTATCAATGTAATTATTGATTATGCATTGGCTAAAAATGATGGGATTCTTTCTTATACATACTGCGAAAACCTTGGGGCAATTTTAACTAGGAAAGGCGCGAAGAACGCTAAAGATGCAATGGAAATATTGAATTCTTTGCCAAGTAATAAAGTTAGTTATAAGAAAACGAAAATAGAAAAAGAAGTAAC